>NZ_LVCU01000370.1:0-779 GCF_001647185.1 Rhodococcus sp. EPR-147 | reverse complement strand
AGAAGACGCGTCGCAGGGACAAGAAGAACGTCCCGCACGGATCTGCGCACATCAAGAGCACGTTCAACAACACGATCGTGTCGATCACCGACCCCGCCGGAAACGTCATCTCGTGGGCGTCCTCGGGACACGTGGGCTTCAAGGGCTCGCGCAAGTCGACTCCGTTCGCCGCACAGCTCGCAGCCGAGAACGCTGCGCGCAAGGCACAGGAGCACGGCGTCAAGAAGGTCGACGTGTTCGTCAAGGGTCCCGGCTCCGGCCGTGAGACCGCGATCCGCTCGCTTCAGGCCGCTGGCCTCGAGGTCGGCACCATCTCCGATGTCACCCCTCAGCCGCACAACGGCTGCCGTCCGCCCAAGCGGCGTCGGGTCTAGCGGGAAGGAAAGGTTTAGAAAATGGCACGTTATACCGGTCCTATCACCCGCAAGTCGCGTCGTCTGCGCGTCGACCTCGTCGGAGGCGACCAGGCGTTCGAGCGTCGTCCCTACCCGCCCGGCCAGCACGGCCGCGCGCGGATCAAGGAGAGCGAGTACCTGCTCCAGCTGCAGGAGAAGCAGAAGGCTCGCTTCACCTACGGCGTCATGGAGAAGCAGTTCCGTCTGTACTACAAGGAAGCCAACAGGACGGTCGGCAAGACCGGCGAGAACCTGCTGACCATCCTCGAGAGTCGTCTCGACAACGTCGTCTACCGCGCCGGACTGGCACGCACGCGTCGTCAGGCCCGTCAGCTGGTCACGCACGGTCACTTCCTGGTGAACAACAAGCGCGTCGACATCCCC
>NZ_LVCU01000369.1:0-1417 GCF_001647185.1 Rhodococcus sp. EPR-147 | reverse complement strand
ACCACCGAGCCGAACGAGTCCGCACCGGCGATGTCGAAAGAGATGGGGCACAGTCCGACGAACCAACCCAGCGCCGACGCCCATTGCGGCTCGTCGCGAGTGTGCACCGGCGTCACCGTGCGGAAACGATTGCCGCCGCCCAGTTCGGAGCCGGTGATGGCCAGAACTGCGAGCAACCCGGCGAACAGACTGTGTCCGGTCTTGCGGCAGGCGACCGAGAACGAGTCGGCCTGGTCCGGGTCGAGCACCCACGCGGACAAACCGCCCTGCGGCAGATCGTCCGGGCTCGGATCTCCGATGTCGAGTGGAAAGGCCGGTAGCTCGCCTTCGCCGTCGACGAGAAAATCCCGCCATATCCGCACGGCGTCGTGGGAATGCTCCAGCTCTGCATTCCTCTCGCGTTCGGAGGAACCGAAGTCGAGGTAGCTGCCGGCCTCGAACAGGGCAGCGGGCGCACCACCGAGTTCCTCGCCGTACAGAGCAGCTATCTCGTGCGCGACCAGCACCGTGGACAGGCCGTCGATGATCGAATGATCCGCTGCGAAGAACACGGTGATCGGACGCGTCTCGTCCACCGGTTCGAGCGTCACGAAGGCGTAGGCGGGCCAGATCAACGGTGAGGTGAACTCGTCGAACAGATACTGCAGGTGCTCGAACACCTCACTCGATTGCGCGCACCGTTCCTGCTCGACCTGCCAGATGTCGATGGCACCCTGCGCGGCGGTCACCCTCGTCATCTCGCCCGTCACCTCGTCGATCGACGCGCTCGAACGCATCGCCTCGTGCCGGTCGATCCAGTTCAGCACTGCCTGGCGAAACGCGGGCTTGTCCAGCGGGCCTGCGATTTCGAAGGCCGCGCCGAGCCATGATTCACGACCGCGGCGAGGACTGCTCAGGCTCGTACGAAGGTGTGTCTCGTGGACGTAGGACGTCGGCCTGGCGTCGGGATGCCAGCCAGCAGCCTCCGGAGTGCGGGCCTGCGGGCCGACGCTGGGTATCCACTCGGTGAGCGTGCCCGCGGGAACCGCGTAGTCCGCCAACTCCGTGAACTCCATATCGGCAGCAACCAACCTTCGTCGTACGCATCGGGGGGACTGGGCTCCAGGGGCCCTGCCGCGGAGTCTAACGACGACGCGTTGTATCGATCAAGACGACGGCACGTCACCTGCGCCGTCGCCGGTCAACGCAGGTGACGCTTGATCCGCGCCAACATCGCCGACATACCGCGCAGTCGCAACGGGCTCACCGCGTCGCTCAGCCCCAGAGCCGAGTAGAAATCGTCCGGTACGTCGAGGATCTCCTGTGCGCCGAGACCGTCGAGCCCCTGCGCCAGGATCGAGGCGAACCCCCGCGTGGTCGGAGCTTCCGGTGGGGCGCTGAAGTACAGCCGGACCCGCGCCGGATCGCCTGCATCCAC
>NZ_LVCU01000368.1:0-18452 GCF_001647185.1 Rhodococcus sp. EPR-147 | reverse complement strand
CGGCGACCGTCCCGTCGCCCCGTGGCTGCAGGTCGTCCCCAACCGTCTTCGCATCCTGGTGCACCGGTTGCCGGAGCGCGCACAGATCGACGTGCCGCTCCAGGAGCAGCTCATTGTCGAGTACTACTCGAAGTAAGGCGCAGCACGCATGTGAGTCTCCCCGTGAGGCTCACATGCGTCTTCGCCTCCACACGTGGGCGTCAAATAGCGGACGCCCGTACAGGAGGAACACACAATGCTCATTTCACAGCGCCCGACGCTGACCGAAGAGGTCATCGCCGACAACCGCTCAAAATTCGTCATCGAGCCGCTCGAGCCCGGCTTCGGTTACACACTCGGCAACTCGCTCCGCCGCACCCTGCTGTCGTCGATCCCCGGCGCTGCTGTCACCAGCATCCGTATCGACGGCGTCCTCCACGAATTCACCACCGTCCCCGGAGTCAAGGAAGATGTCACCGACATCATCCTGAACCTCAAGGGCCTCGTGGTGAGCTCCGAAGAAGACGAACCGGTCACCATGTACGTCCGCAAGCAGGGCCCCGGCGCTGTGACCGCAGGCGACATCGTGCCCCCGGCCGGCGTCACGGTGAACAACCCCGATCTGCACATCGCGACCCTGAACGACAAGGGCAAGTTGGAGATCGAGCTCGTAGTCGAGCGCGGTCGCGGCTACGTCCCCGCCGTTCAGAACAAGGCTTCGGGTGCCGAGATCGGCCGTATTCCGGTCGACTCGATCTACTCACCCGTGCTCAAGGTCACCTACAAGGTGGAGGCCACTCGCGTCGAACAGCGCACCGACTTCGATCGGCTCGTTCTCGACGTGGAGACCAAGAATTCCATCACCGCGCGGGACGCGCTCGCTTCGGCGGGCAAGACCCTGGTTGAGCTCTTCGGCCTCGCCCGTGAGCTGAACGTCGAAGCAGAAGGCATCGAGATCGGACCCTCGCCCGCCGAGGCCGATCACATTGCTTCCTTCGGACTCCCCATCGAGGATCTGGACCTCACCGTCCGTTCCTACAACTGCCTCAAGCGCGAGGGTGTTCACACCGTCGGCGAGTTGGTTGGTCGTACCGAGTCCGATCTGCTCGACATCCGTAACTTCGGGCAGAAGTCCATCGATGAGGTGAAGGTCAAGCTGCATTCGCTCGGCCTCTCCCTCAAGGACAGCCCCGCGTCGTTCGATCCGAGCACCGTGCCTGGCTACGACGCCACCACGGGCACGTGGAGTGACACCGACGCCGGCTCCTTCAGCGACACCGAAGGTGCCGAGCAGGACTACGCCGAGACAGAACAGCTGTAATCAGCTCGCTGGAGCTCTTACTAGGAGATTCATCATGCCCAAGCCCACCAAGGGCCGCCGTCTCGGCGGGTCGGCGTCGCACCAGAAGGCCATCCTGGCCAACCTGGCGACGTCACTCTTCGAGCACGGCCGCATCACCACCACCGAGTCGAAGGCCAAGCGCCTTCGTCCCCACGCCGAGAAGCTCGTCACCCACGCCAAAAAGGGTGATCTGGCGCATCGTCGTGAGGTTCTCAAGACGATCAACAACAAAGATGTCGTGCACAAGCTGTTCGCCGAGATCGGGCCTTTCTTCGCCGATCGCGACGGTGGCTACACGCGCATCATCAAGACCGTCCCCCGCAAGGGTGACAACTCGCCGATGGCCATCATCGAGCTCGTCAACGAGCAGACGGTGTCCAACGAAGCCGATCGCGCTCGCCGCGTGAAGGCTTCGCAGGCTGCTCCCGCCGCAACCGAGGCTCCGGCCGAGGACGCGACCGACGAGAACGTCGTCGAGGCTGTCGAAGCCGACGCGACCGACGCCGAGGTGGCCAACGCCGACGCAGTCATCGAAGGCATCGAGGACAACGACGCACACGCGTCGGACGCCCCCGAGGCCGAGGAAGCCAAGAAGGACTAGTCCTTTTGAGCTCCGCGCACGATCGAAGCGGGCCCGCCATTCCCCCAGGGGAAGGCGGGCCCGCTTTGTCGGTCCCCACCAGATTTCGGCTCGACATCTCGTACGACGGCACGAGATTCTCCGGGTGGGCGCGCCAACCGGGTATCCGCACCGTCTGCGGAGTGCTCGAAGAAGCCTTCTCCACGGTGCTGCGGCAATCGGTAGAGCTGACCGTGGCGGGACGAACCGACGCGGGAGTCCATGCGACGGGACAGGTGGCGCACTTCGACGCCGTCGACGTTCCCGACGATCACGACCGACTGGTCCGCCGAATGGCCCGGTTTCTACCCACCGATGTGCGAGTGCGGGCCATCACCGCCGTCTCCCGTGATTTCGACGCGCGATTCTCGGCATACCGCAGGCACTACGAATATCGTTTCGGCACTGCGCCATACGGTGTCGACCCCCTCGATGTCGCCGGTGTCGTCTCCTGGCCCAGGCCCATCGATCTGGGTGCGATGCGTGAGGCATCCGTGGGATTGGTCGGTCTGCACGATTTCGCCGCGTTCTGCAAGCGACGTGACGGTGCCACCACCGTTCGGGAACTGCAGCGCTTCGACTGGGAGCGCGACGGCGATCGTCTCACCGCATACGTCAGCGCCGACGCATTCTGCTGGTCGATGGTCCGTAGCCTCGTCGGTGCCATGCAGGCCGTGGGGGAAGGGCGTCGAACTCCCGACTGGGCGCGGTCATTGTTGACTCGGCGCGAGCGGGCGAGCGAGGTGGCGGTGGCTCCGGCGCACGGCTTGTCCTTGGTTGGAGTCGACTACCCGCCGGCCGACGAGCTGGCCGCTCGGAACGCGGCCACCCGAGAAGCGCGCTCGGCGATCACCGGCGGCGGTTGCTGTGGGGGAGAGGGCTGACCGAGCGTCACCGGGTCTAGTGTCGGAGCGATGCAGCCGATACAGCTCGCCATCGTCGTCGGTAGTGTGCGTGCCGGTCGAGTGGGACCGACCGTCGCGGCCTGGGTTCGAGGTGTCGCAGCCGAACGCACCACCGTCGAGGTGGTGGACGTCGACTTGGCCGATTTCGAGTTACCGAATTCTCTCGTTCCGTGCGAGGACTCCGAACGCTTCACCGGGATCATAGGTGCCGCCGACGCCTTCGTGTTCGTCACTCCGGAGTACAACCACGGCGTACCCGGTGCGTTGAAGACTGCGCTCGACACGGTGAAGTACGAATGGCGTGGCAAGCCGGTGGGATTCGTCTCCTACGGCGGGCTGGGCGGTGGGATTCGAGCGACCGAACAGCTGCGGCAGATCACTGCCGAATTGCACATGGTCTCGGTCCGAGACGCCGTGTCGCTGCACCGGGTGCGCAAGCGGTTCGACGAGTCGGGACGGATCGACGATGCCGCAGCCGTCGACGCTCTCGGGCGTCTTCTCGATCAGCTGGAGTGGTGGGCCGATGCGGTCGCCGGCGCTCGTGGGCGCGCCGACTACCCCGGCTGAGAATCGGTCATGCACGAACCGCGGGGCGCAGACTCCTGGGGCGGCCGATGAACGCCGTCTCCTGCGGAATCGTGACCAATGTCAGCTCGACGTCGAGTGGACCGGATCGGACTCGAATTCGATCTCCCGACGCATGGGGCTGGACGATCGTCAGATCCGGCTCAGGCACGCTTCGCTCCTGTTCGGGGCGGCCGGTCCGCGGTAGGTGCTCGGACAACGAGATCATGGTGACGCCCGAAAGTCCCTGTTGCACAGGCGGTGCCGAACCGTCGGCGAAGTCGATCAGGATCACGTCGTACGACGGCCGGGATCGGGTCGTGGTGCCGTCGACCAGTAGTCGATCGGGTGCGCCGATGGCGTCGAGGATCGCGCGCCAGGCGTGCGGGCGATCCGTGCGGACGAGAACCCTGGCACCGGTGGCGATGGCGCGGAAGATCAGTTGCTGGGCGAGGTAGAGCTCTCCGGCGATTCGAACTCGCGTCAGGCCCGGTCCGAACAGCCGCACCGCGACACCGTGTCCGTGAGCATCGGATCCCAACAGCTGGCCGCACCCGCTTACCGGGAGTTTCAGCTCGTGCATCGTCGTTGTGTCGAGAAATCGTCTGGGAGACAACGAATCCAGGGCGGGTAGGGCCAGCGGGAGCTGGGCGAGGATGCCGTCGCGTTGACTTCCGCTCATCGAGGTCAGCGCGCGTACACGAGGCTTCGTGATCGGTGTTCGAGTGGCGAATCTGCACGACCCATGGATGCGCACCTTCCCGGTGTCGTGGGTCGGTTGCAGGCGGAAGGACAGCGTCGTTCCGAGGGACGGTGTTGCCCACAGGGTCGCGATGTCCTCGGCAGTGACTGTGCTGCAATCGATTCCGAAGCCGGTACTCGACGCACCCGGTAGGGGTGCTGTCGACCACGTCTGGGTGAGGTCGTCGATACTCACGCCCCGACACAGGTGCAACACAGCCGATCGTAGTTCGGAGCTCGTCAACAGTCGCGAGGACAGCCCGTGGGCGTTCAGAGCGCGATGTACGCGAGTGGTCGCGACGACAGCGGCGCGGGCTGCCCCGGCCCTGCCTCCGCCTCTGGCCCCGATCGCACGCGCATTCGCACGCAGGTCGAGAGTGACTGCCACCCAGACTGTTCGCACCGCTACTGCCGGTAGCGGACCGATGAGTGACTCGTACACCTCGGTGGCGACCGAGCCTGCCGAGCTGCGGAATCCGAGTGCAACGACGTCGATGGAGCAGACCTCGATGTCGTGCTGTCGCAGACACGACGCCAACGCGTCGACAGGAAGCGTGTGTTGCGTCTCGGCGCTCGCCTTGCCGAGGACTGTGGTGGCGTGCCCGGGCGGGACGATCTCGATGGTGCAGGTGACGGTGTCGCGCTGCCAGTGGACCCCGACCGGGCCGACTGCCGTGTCGGTGTGGTCCGTACTCACACCGACATCGGGGGCACGATCGGCGAGGAACCGCCAGATTGTCCGGACCCAGTCCACGACCGATCTGCGCCGAACGGCGACGAACGGAACGAGCGCTACCGTCGCAACAGCGAGCAGAGTCAGCCCTGGTCTCACCTGTGCCGCGAACAGAGCCGAGCCGATCGCCACGGCTGCGGTCTCGGCCAAGATCACCCGCCGCACCGTGGGCGCGACGAAAGGAACGGCGGCTCGCCCACGCCCTGCCCGACCGGTACGCGTCATCGAAACCCTCCCCCCGAAGGTCGCAGTGCCCCATCGACGAACGCCAACGCGGTCGCCGAGGTGTGCGGACGAACTGTACTGTGTCGCGTGACCCGAATGGGGATCGGGTCCGCACAATCCTGGGGAGGAAGCGTGGCGTCGACGCCGACAACGAAGTGGCAGGTTGGCGGTTACCGCTTTCTCGTCCGCAGAATGGAACATGCACTGATCAGACGCGACGTTCGGATGCTGCACGATCCGATGAAGTCGCAGTCGCGGGCACTGCTCGTGGGCGTCGTCGTCGCCTGCATCGGCTTGGCGGGATGCGCTGCGCTGGCACTGTTTCGGCCGCAGGACAAGATCGGCGACGCGTCGATCGTGGTGGGCAAGGATTCGGCCGCGATGTTCGTGAAAGTGGACGACGTGTTCCATCCGGTGCTCAATCTCGCGTCGGCTCGATTGATCGTAGGCAAGCCCGACGACCCGTTGACGGTCAAGGAATCCGAATTGTCCGCACGACCCCGCGGCGCGCTGGTGGGTATTCCCGGTGCTCCGTCTGCGCTACCGCACGACAGTGACGGCAGCGCAGAAACGTGGACCGTCTGCGACACCGTCGACCGGATCACGGGAGTGACTTCGACAACGGTTGTGGTGGGTGATCCTCGCTTCGGTGAAAGCACGGCTGCGCTCGCCGATTCCGAGGCGTTCCTCTGGACATCGGACGGCACTGCCTATCTCGTCCACGACGGCACCAAATCGCCGGTCGACCTGAACAACAGGGCAGTGGTCCGGGCACTCGGACTCGAGGACGCGACACCATCTCCGGTCGGTGCCGGTCTGCTCAATTCCGTGCCCGAATCACCCCCCGTCGCAGCACCGTTCGTGCCTCGAGCGGGTGAGGCTCCTGCGTTTCCGTTCGACGGCCGGACGATCGGATCGGTCGTCAAGGTCGCCGGTCGCGACGTCCAGTACTACGTGGTTCTCGAGGACGGAATACAAGCGATCAACGAGACTGCGGCCCTCCTCCTGAAATTCACCGATTCGCAGGGCAGTCCGGAAATCGTAGCCGTCAATCCCGACCTGCTCGCGAATGCTCCCAAAACGTCCTTCGGGCTGGAGGTTTCGACGTTTCCGGAGACCGCTCCCACGATCGTCGATACCGGGGAGCGCCCGGTGGGTTGCTTGACGTGGGAGCCACTCGCAGTTGCCGACGGCGGGCCGTCGGCTCGACTGGTCGAGTCCGCCGGTCGCGGGCTGCCGCTGGAGGCAGATGCACAACCGGTTTCGCTGGCTCAGGCCGATGGTGGCGGTGACGCCGTCGACCAGGTCTATCTGGCACCCGGTAGCGGCGGTTTCGTGCGCAGTACCGGTATCTCCGCGTCGAGTACACGTCAGGGCAGCGTCTTCTTCGTGGCCGATACCGGAGTGCGATACGGCGTCGACGGTGCCGAGGCTGCGTCGGCGTTGGGGTTCGGACCGCCGGCACCCGCGCCCTGGCAGATACTCCAATTGCTCGGCAGTGGGCCGACTCTCGGGCGCGGCCAGGCCCTGACGATGCACGACGGTGTTGCTCCCGACCCGCAGGCCGCGGCGCTTCCGACGAAGTAGCGCCTGGCTCAGTCGGTTCTGCCGCGTCGGCGCAGCGGTACCGACAGTGCGAGTCCGAGTGCCAGGATCACTGCCACCAGCACCGAACCGGTGACGGCTGCGGTCCGCGGTCGATGATCCGGCGTGGGCGGCGGCAACGGCGCACTCATCGCAACACTGTCCGCAGGAACCGACCGGGGGGTGGGCGTCACCGAATCGGTCACCGCTGCAAGCGGATCGACGACGCCGTGGCCGACGAAGGGATTCCACCCTTCGGCCGGCTCGTGCGCCGTTCGTTCGATCCGATCGATCACCTCCAGCGCCGACAGTTCGGGCCGGTGGGAGCGCACCAGCGCCGCAACCCCGGCAACCAGCGGTGCCGCAAAACTCGTTCCGGTCATGGGAATCACGCCATCGGTGCCCCGGGTGCCGTTCGCCAGTCCGTTGCCAGTAGGCGACAGCGACGTCATATTCGAGCCCGGAGCGGTGACGTCGACCCACGGACCGGCCAGGCTGAACGGAGACGGTGTGCCGTCCGACTCGACCGAACCGACAGTCAACACGTCGTCGAACCACGCCGGAGTCGCGATGGTCGCGATGGACGCCCACGGGTCGGCACCAGGCCGAAGCGGATCGGTCATCGGGTTCTGTGCCTGGCAGGCAGCGCTGCCGAGATTTCCAGCTGCTGCGACGACCACGACGTTCCTCTCTCGGACGGCGTACTGCACGGCCGCGCCGAGCGGACCGTCGGCCACACCGCCTCCGGCGGGCACGCAGGCGACCTCGGAGATGTTGATGACCGAGGCACCCGAGTCCACCGCAGTTCGGATGGCCATGGCCATGGTGCGCACGTTGCCGTAGCCCGCGGCATTCTCCGGCTCTGCTGTCTTCTCCTCCTCGGGCCGGTTGTCGACGATCTGAAAGACACTGCTGGACTGACGAATCGACAGTATGCGGGCGTCGGGTGCGCCTCCAGCGAATCCGCTGCCCGGTGCGGTCTGTGCGGCGATCAGGCCGGCGACCATCGTTCCGTGTGCATCGCAGTCGAACAGCCCGTCGCCTGCGCTGACATAGTCGCCGCCGGCGATCAGACCCGGCAGGCGCGGATGTGCGGTGACGCCGGTGTCGATGACGGCAACCACTTGACCTGCCCCACGGGTGATGGGCCAGACCGATGCGAAGTCGAGCGCCTTCAGTGCGGTCGGCACGTCCTGGGCGTCGGCAGTCGCGGACGGCAGCGCGCAGGCGTTCTTCTGTTCCGTGGGTTCGAGCGGGCCGGGAGCGCTCGGCGCAGGCAGCTGGAAGGGGTCGATCACCGGACGTTCGGCGCGTGCGGGATACCCGCCGAAGGCTGCGTCGAACGACAGCGACAGAGCAGTGAACGCCGCGATGACGACCGTTCGCCGTCGGTGCGGCGTCACAGCCCGCGGACGACGCTGTACAGACCGCACACCCACACTGCGATCGGAATGACCAGGGCGATGGCGGCGTATTCGAAGAGTTCGGCCGCTCTCCGCATCACCGGCGAGTACGTCCGTGTGGGCACGAATGCCCCGAAGATCGACGAGGCCACCGCGCCGGCCAGTGCCACCCCGAACAGAGCGAGGACGAGATCCGGCAGTGCGACGACCGCACCGACGAGGAGCGCCAGCAGAATCGTCGCTCCGCCTGCGACCAGCGGAACGGCATGCGTCACAACGGCATAGGTGCGTCCACGCAGCAGCAGGACGAGCGCACACAGCGCCGCCAGCGCGACCGCAGGCCAACGGACGCCATCTCCCGAATCGGCTCCCGCCGCGACAAGCACGCCCGCCACCACGGCGACGCTGAACGCCGACAGCAGACCGGTCAGGTAACTACGCGCTTCGGCCGCGGCGACCTGCAGATCGTCGAACGAGATCGCGTCGAGTTCTGCTTCCTCGACGGTGTCCAGCGGTGCTCCCGCGGTGGGGACCGGTGGAAGCGGCAATTTGGCCTGCATCATCGACACGCGGGCAGAGAGCGCGATTCCAGCCAGGCCGGTGAGGGCCGCGGCAGTACCGATCGCCGGTGGTGCCATCGTGGTGAACAATGCGCACACCGCGGCAGCGAACGTCAGAAGCGCCACCGATATCGCAGCGGTGAACAGTGCGAACCCGGTCCCGCCGATACGAAGGGACAGCAGAGCCGTCGCACCGGCCATGGCCGAACCCAGCATCAGCTGAGCCGCGCCGAACTGCCCGGGTACCAGCACAGTTCCGCCGGTGAACATCAGCGCGACGGCGCATCCACCGAAGAGGACGGCGACGGAGTGCTGGTGATACATCCGCCCCAGAATCACCCCCGCTATCGCGAAGAGAATCGACGCAGTGACGGCAGCCAGCCCCTCGACGAGACTGCCGACGTGCTCGGCTCCGGCCCGGATCGGCCCACGTAACAGGACCGCGCACGCCAGCAACACCAGCGCACCGGTGACAACCGAACCCACCGTGCGCGCGGTACGCGCAGTCCAGTGCGGAACATCGTCGGTACCCGATCGCGCAACGGAATACATGAGGTCGTCGAACAGTGGAACCGGCGCGGGCCGCTCGGCCACACCCAACACGAGCAACTCACCGTCACGCACCGACAGCTCCGCCAACGTCGCAGTCGGTGACAACGGTGGGAACCCGATCCGCGCGAGCGTCCACGCCACGGGCAACCCTTCAGACGCGGGATCCCCGTCGCGGGGTTCTCCTCGTCCCGCAGGCTCCACTCCCGCCGCAATCAGGTCGACGATTCCCGGTACGAGAAGCGAGACCGGAACGTCCACCGGCAGCGCCATGTCCACCTGCGTGGACCTGGCCAACACCGTCACCCGACAGACTTCCTGCGCGAAGACGGACTGCGCGCCCGCTGCCCGCCGACCCACGTCCGACGCGGCGGGTGACTGTGTCGGATCGGCAGGTGCCGTGCGTGACGGCGCAATGCCGGCCGATGGACGGCTGTCGGCGCGTGTCATGGATATCCCCCCGGATACGTTCGATTCACGTTCCGATGCCCGCCCCAGTGGGCATCGGTGTCCAAACCTTACGACATCGCGGCGACAAGCAATCGCCCGTCGGGATCTGCCGGTGACGCAGCGCCCCCGTCAGGCAGGAACCAGGTCACTCACCTGTGCGAGCAACTCGAACGAGCGAAGCCACGATGCGCGGTCGGACACACCGGACGCGACGATCAGCTCGTCCGCTCCCGTGCGTTCGGCGAAACGGTCGAGGTAGTCCTTCACCATGTCCGGAGTGCCGACGGCCGAGTACTTGGTCATCTTCGTGATCTGTTGGCCCGCAGGCGCTTCGAGGACCATGTCGGCTTCCTCGTCGGTGAAGGTCCGGCCGCGGCCGAGCAGGAGGCTGACGCGGCTGCGCTTGGTGCGGAGGAACTGGGCCTGTGCGTCGGCCAGAGAATCGGCCGCGATCACGTTGACGCCCACGATCAGGTGTGGCTCGGACAATTGAGCGGAGGGCCGGAAGTCACGTCGGTAGATCTAGACGGCCTGCTCGAGGGCGTCGGGTGCGAAGTGCGAGGCAAAGGCATAGGGCAGGCCGAGTGCAGCGGCGAGCTGTGCGCCGAAAAGCGACGACCCCAGGATGTACAGCGGTACCTCGGTACCTGCGCCGGGAGTCGCGCTCACTCCGGGGATCAGAGACTCTTCCGACAGGTAGCCCTGCAGTTCCTGGACATCCTGCGGGAAGCGATCGGCCGACGCGGGATCGCGTCGCATCGCCCGCATCGTCACCTGGTCACTGCCGGGTGCGCGGCCCAGCCCCAGATCGATCCGTCCCGGGTACAGCGTCGCCAAGGTACCGAACTGCTCGGCGATGGTCAGCGGCGCGTGATTGGGAAGCATGATTCCGCCGGATCCGAGCCGGATGCGCTCGGTGTGGGCAGCGACGTGCCCGATGAGAACCGACGTGGCCGACGACGCGATCGTCTTCATGTTGTGGTGCTCGGCGTACCAGATGCGTCGGTATCCCCAGTTCTCGGCATGCTGAGCGAGTGTGACGCTTGCATCGAAGCTGTCGCGGACTGTTTCGCCCTCGCCCACATGAGCGAGATCGAGGATGGACAGAGGTACGGACACGGTTGGGGCCAGCCTTTCGTTCGTCGAGCACGCGGCCGAAGAGCCGCATTCAATTGCAACGGTGTCGGGCAGCGTTCTATTTCTCGTCGGACGTACCGGTGGTCATGTCCGTCCGGGGTGGCGACGCCGACTGTGGACCGCCCGGTCTTCGATGCGCTAGCCTGTCGTCCTGCAGCCTCGGGGGGAGGCTGCCGCGATGCAGTTCAGGGGGCGTGGCCGTGGGGGCGGATCTATGAGTACCGTGCGCTTCGTTCGCGGTGCCCGACGGGAAGTGCCTCGATCTCCTGGCGGGGAAGTGACCCTGCAGCCGCCGCCCGAGATCCCACGCGCGGTGCCGGGCAATCTGCTGATGAAGCTGATGCCGCTGGTGATGGTTGCCGCGATGGTCGGGATGGTCGCGCTGATGTTCACCTCCGGCGCAGCGGCGAACCCGATGATGTTGATGTTCCCGGCCATGATGCTGATGTCCATGGTGGGGATGTTGGCCGGCGGCGGGAAGTCCGGCGGGGCGCGCACCGCCGAGGCCAACGAGGACCGCAAGGATTACCTCCGCTATCTCGATCAGCTCCGCCGCGACGTCGCGGAAACCGAACGCGCGCAGCGCCGAGCCCTCGAATGGAGCCACCCGGGCCCCGATACGTTGTGGTCGGTCGCCGGAACCGAGCGCATGTGGGAACGGCGACTGTCGGATCCGGATTTCGCTCACGTCCGAGTCGGCCTGGGGGATCAGCGGCTTGCCACTCGACTGGTTCCGCCCGAGACCGGGCCGGTGGAGGAACTCGAACCGGTTTCGGCGGTGTCCCTGCGTCGATTCGTGCGGGCGCATTCGGTGGTGCCCGCGCTGCCGACCGCGGTGTCACTGAGGGGGTTCGCGGCGCTGTCCATAGCGGGCGACCGGGACGGTGCCCGCGCGATGGTGCGCGCGATGTTGGCCTCGCTGTGCACCTTTCACGGGCCCGACCACGTCGCGGTCGCGATCGTCTGTGGTCCGGACACCGTGCAGCAGTGGGAGTGGGCCAAGTGGCTTCCACACACTCAGCACGACGTTCTGCGCGACGGGGCAGGGTCCGCTCGGATGATCTTCGGTAGTTTTCTCGAACTCGAGGGTGCGCTGGGCGACGTGCTGAGTGTGCGGAATCGATTTGCGCGTGGAGCTGTGCCTGTTGCCGGCGTCGTGCAGTTGGTGATCGTGGTGGACGGCGGGCTTCTCGACAACCGTTCGACCGATCTCACCGACACGGGCCTCGATTCCGTCACGATCATCGATCTGTCCGGCCTGTGCCCACGACTGGCTGCATCGCGTGGAATCCAGCTGTTCGTCGAGAACGGGTCGATCGGAGCGGTCAGCGGAACCACGGTCGAGGTGTTCGCCGTCGCGGATTCGATGAGCACCACGCAAGCACACGCCGTTGCGAGACGCCTGTCGCCGTACCGCGCGCCGTCGTCCTCGTCGGTCGTCGATGTGGTCGACGACGGCGGAGTCCGGATTTCGGGGTGGAACAGCCTGGTCGGTATCGCCGATGTGGGCGCACTCGACACGGACCGAGCGTGGACGATGCGCCGGGGACGCGAGAGGCTGCGGGTACCGATAGGTGTCGCCCCCGACGGCAGTGCTGTCGAGATCGACCTGAAGGAATCTGCCGAGAACGGTATGGGGCCGCACGGATTGTGCATCGGCGCAACGGGTTCCGGTAAATCCGAGTTTCTCCGTACGCTGGTGCTCGGCTTGGTGTCGACTCACTCGCCGGAACAGCTGAACCTGGTGCTCGTCGACTTCAAGGGCGGCGCGACGTTCGCGGGTCTCGAATCGGTACCGCACGTGGCCGCGGTCATCACCAACCTGTCCGAGGACTTGGCGTTGGTGGATCGAATGCGCGATGCGTTGGCCGGCGAGATGAACCGGCGCCAGGAGTCGCTGCGCTCGGCAGGCAACTTCGCGAACGTCTCCGACTACGAGAGGGCACGCGCCGGGGGAGCGGATCTGGCACCGATGCCCGCCCTGTTCGTGGTGGTCGACGAGTTCTCGGAATTGCTCAGTCAGCAACCCGAATTCGCCGAGTTGTTCGTCGCGATCGGTCGGCTCGGGCGCTCGCTGCACATGCATCTGCTGCTCGCCAGCCAGCGCCTCGAAGAAGGAAAACTACGCGGTCTCGACAGTCACCTGTCGTACCGAATCGGTCTGAAGACGTTCTCCGCGAACGAATCTCGTTCGGTGCTCGGGGTTCCGGACGCGTATCACCTTCCCGCTCAGCCGGGTGCGGGCTATCTCAAGTGCGATTCGGCCGAGATCGTCAGGTTCGCTGCGGCATACGTCTCCGGTCCTTACGCGCCGCCGCGTTCCGGTCCTGGCGCGCGGCCCTCGCTCGGCGGAGACATCAGGCCGAAGCCCTTCACCGCCTATGCGGTACCACTCGATTCCATCGATGTCGGCCGGATCGAGGCTGCTACTGCGCCGGCGGCCGAACCGGATCCGGTCGACTCCGAGAGCACCGGTGCGACGGTGCTCGACGTTGTCGTCGGACGAATTCGGGGTCGGGGAATGCCGGCCCACGAGGTGTGGTTGCCGCCGTTGGACACTGCACCGACGTTGAACCGGTTGCTGCCCGCATCGGTTCTGACCGAGCGGATCGGTCCGCTCAGCACCCTCCGCGCCCCGATCGGGATCATCGACCGGCCTTTCGATCAGCGCCGCGATCTGCTGACCGTCGATCTGTCCGGTGCTGCGGGCCACGTCGCCATCGTCGGTGCCCCGCAATCGGGCAAGTCGACGGCGCTTCGGTCGTTGATCCTGGCGCTCGCGATGACGCACTCGCCCGCGCAGGTCCAGTTCTACTGCTTGGACTTCGGCGGCGGAACGCTGGCCGGGTTGGCCGATCTGCCGCATGTCGGATCGGTGGCCAATCGGCTCGACGTCGATCGGGTTCGGCGGACCGTGGCCGAAGTCGCCGGCGTCGTTCGGCAGCGAGAGAGGACGTTCCGTGATCGCGGGATCGACTCGATGGCCGAGTTCCGACGGCGACGTGCAACGCAACCCGTCGACCCGGAGGATCGATTCGGCGACGTCTTTCTCGTCATCGACGGTTGGCCGTCGATCAGGTCCGATTTCGAGAGTCTCGAACAGCAGATCGCCACTTTGACGACGCAGGGCCTCGCCTTCGGTCTGCATCTGATCCTCACCGCATCGCGGTGGGCGGAAGTTCGGCCCGCGACCAAGGACCTGATCGGCACCCGATTGGAACTGCGGCTCGGTGACCCGTCGGATTCGGACATGGGTCGCGCCAAGGCGGCGAGCGTTCCCGAGGGGCGGCCGGGCCGGGGCATGACCAGGGACGGACTACATCTGCTGATCGCACTTCCGCGAGTGGACGACGTCTGTTCCGTCGACGACCTGTCTCGCGCAGTCGGTGAGTCGGTCGCCGCGATCGCGGCTGCATCTGCGGGAACTCCAGCGCCGCCGGTGCGGATGCTGCCGGAGTTGCTCGAACGATCAGCGGTGCTCGATCAGCTCGGTGATGCGTGGCCACGAACCCGTGGCGGCATTCCTGAGCTCGCAGTTCCCATCGGCATCGACGAGGCCGAATTGGCACCGGTGGTGGTCGATTTCGCGGAGAATCCACATTTCGTAGTGTTCGGTGACAGCGAGTGCGGTAAGACTTCCTTGTTGCGCGGAATCTGTCGATCGCTCGTCGAGGCGAACTCGCCCGACAGCGTCAAACTCATCGTCGCCGACTACCGCCGAACTCTGCTCGGCACCGTCGATTCCGAGCATCTGGCCGGGTACGCGGCCTCGCAGGCGACGCTGACCGCCATGCTCGTCGACCTCGCCGGCCGCATGGCCGATCGCATGCCAGGAGCAGACGTGACCCAACAGCAGCTTCGCGAGCGGTCGTGGTGGAACGGCCCCGAGGTGTTCGTCGTCGTCGACGATTACGATCTGGTTGCCACGTCGTCGGGAAATCCGTTGGTCCCGTTGGTGGAACACCTTCCTCATGCGCGGGACATCGGGCTGCACGTCATCGTGGCGCGTCGTTCGGGCGGGGCAGGCCGGGCGCTGTTCGACCCGGTGATCGGACGGTTGCGCGATCTGGTGACGCCGGGACTGGTCATGAGCGGAAGCCGCGACGAGGGGAACCTGCTCGGGACGGTCCGTCCCAGTGCCATGCCACCCGGACGCGGGGTCTTCGTCGACCGCTCCGGCCAGTCGCTCGTCCAGCTCGGACATTCGAGTTGACGGGCCACTCGTGGCGGTATGCCGCAGTGCATCTGGGCTACACGGAAATTTCCGTCGTTGCCACGGGCGCAGCCTTCGAGGGGCCGAGAGAGAGCGTCGGATCGGCGTTCGCCATCGAGGAGGGTGGCCGATTGGTGTTCGGCCGGGGCGCAGCCGGAGACGAGATACCGCCGCTGCTCTGTATCGACGATGCGTCGATCCCGGTCGGGACCACGGTGTGGGATCGAGAGGTGGTGTTCCACGGAATCGTGTGGTCGGCCCTGCACGGTGCCGGCGTACACGACCGACTCGACGTGCTCGAGATCGCGTATCCGTCGACCTGGGGCGAGGAACGTGTGGGCATCGTTCGCGCGATGTTCGCGACCTCGGCAAACGAGGTGGTGCTCGTGGAGACGGCCGAGGCCGCCGTTGCGTCGTCGGGTGAACGGGCACCGTCGGCCGCGGTGGTCGTCGAAGTCGGAGCTCTCGATACGTCCGTCGTCGTGCTCGACGAGTCGGGGGCGCACGGCGGAGACACCGGCGCGATCCTTCCGTTCGGCATCGGTGACGACGATGCGTGGCGACGAGCGGTCGGGGAATGCGTTCGGTCGTCGATCACGCGCTGCCCCGATGAGGTGTACGTGGTGGGGGCGCCCATCGGAGCGGATCCCGTCGTCGATCACCCCACGCAATGGCTGACCGGTCTCGATGTCGCCGGATCGCTGTATCGGCGAGCCGGGGCGGATCTCGTCCCGGCACCGTCGGTACGTGCCGCGACGACGCGATCGGCGGCATGGCTCGACGACGTCGCCGCGCCGCCGCGGTCCCGGGAGAAAAGACGTCGCCCTTTGTTCGCAGCCGTGGGTGCCGTGGCGGCGATCCTCGTATTCGTCTGCGCAGCTGTGTATTTCGCCGGACAGTCTCCAATAGAGCCGGATGGGACTGCAGCGCAACCGTTTTCGCCGGTCGTGGTCCCGAGTGCTACATCCTCGTCCGTAGCCGCACCGCTACCGACCACGACAGCGGATGCGCCACCGCCGGTCGAGACGGTCACCTTCGTGTCCGGGCGGGTGTCGATGCAGTTGCCGAGCACCTGGACGAAGCTGGACGACCCCGACCGCATGGTGCTGATTCCACCGACCCCGCCCGAGCGTCGGATCGTCGTCACCGTGGCGGACCTGTTGCCGGGCTCGACGCAGGAGCAGGTCGCTGCCGAGCTCCGGTCGGCCGTCGATGCCCGTGGGCCGGATTCGACCATCGGATCTCTCGAATCCACACGAGATTTCGGCGGCCGCGTCGGAATCGCCTACACCGAGAGGCCGATCGACGATTCGACGGTGCTGTGGCGGGTGTTCGTCGAATCCGACCTGCAGGTCAGCATCGGTTGTCAGTTCGAGGGAGGCGACGCGGCGGTGATCGACGTCGAATGCGGGCAGGCGACGCAGACTTTGGACATCGTTCCGGCCTCGTGAGAGCGGCCCACATTTTTCGCGCACGGCCGGAACCGAATCGAGGGGTCGTTGCGTCCAAGGAGATGTAGGGGAGTGAGCGGGCCGACAGTGGCCTCTCGGTCGAGCAGCACGTGCGCCGCGGGTGCAGGTGAATCGAGTATCGAAGACAAGGAGTCGAAGTGGGATATCCAGGGGGACCGGAATCTACGGGTTCGTCGAACGGCGTCACGGTCACGCCGCAGGAGCTCATGGCTGCCGGAGCCACGATCGAAGGCCTGAGCGTGTCGATCAACGCGTCCAATTCGGCCGTTCGCTCGATCGTCGAGCAGACCGCCGAGGCGTGGGTCGGCAAGGCGGGCAAATCGTTTCAGGACGTGATGGCCCAGTGGGACACCAGTGCGCAGAAGATGCGCAGTGCGCTCGAACAGATCTCCGCGGACATCAAGACCAACGGCCACGGCTACTCGGACGCCGACGACGACAACGTGTCGGCCTTGAACCAGGTGGCCGGATCCCTGAACTCGGGACTGTCCTCGTTCAAGTGACGCCGCATCCGGTGACCACACGACAACTCACACGACCACGCTCGACCAAGGAGACCGATCCGATATGAAATACGACTTCGCGCAGATCGCGGCGCTGACAGAGGCGATGAACAAGCAGGCGAACGTGACCAAGGACCTCCTCGGGGACGTGGACAGCACCGCGAAGCGGCTCTACCAGTCGTGGGAGGGCGACGCGATGACGTCCTACTACGAGCTGCAGCGTCAGTGGAATTCTGCATCCGACGAGCTCAACCTCATTCTGTCGAGCCTCGTCGCAGCCGCCCGTACCGGTGGCGAGACGATGCACGGCGTCGAGATGGCCAACAAGGCGCGGATGGCTCGCTGACCGGTCTCGACACCACGCATCTGCCCCGACCGAGAACATCGGTCGGGGCAGACGTCGTTTCGTCGCACGCCGGTCCGTCGCGGTGTCTACTGGAGTGGTGACGGACTTCGCAGCAGTACTCGGGACGGAGCGGTCGCGCTCCCTGCATCGTCTCGAGTCGCTTCGTGGCGAACTCGCGTCGGTGATCGAGGGATCGCGGCTCACCACCGACGACGACGAGCACGATCCCGAGGGATCGACGATCGCGTTCGAGCGGGCGAAGATTGCGGCGCTGATCACCGACACCGAATCCGAGATACGCGAGATCGACGCGGCGGTTTCACGGCTCTCGGCCGGCACGTACGGCTTCTGCGAGCGGTGCGGTGGTGAGATTCCGGCGATCCGGCTCGAGGCGCTACCCGCTGCCCGTCGGTGCGTGCAGTGTGTGCGCCTGCGCTGACGAGCGGAGGCGTTTTGACCTGGGCGTCCGCTCCCGGTATCGTTCCCCGTTGGCGTGTATGGGCTCGCCGCGTATTAACGTGCGTATCGAGCTCTTGTCCTCGGGTCTCAACTGGCCGCCGAGGGCATCCACACGTCTTGGCCAGCAGCGACATCATGAAGACAGGAATTTTCTGTGTCTACTTACGCCCCGAAGGCCGGGGACACCACCCGGACGTGGCATGTGATCGACGCCACGGACGTCGTGCTCGGACGCCTCGCCGTCCAGGCCGCGACACTGCTCCGCGGTAAGCACAAGCCCACCTACGCACCCAACGTCGATGGCGGCGACTTCGTCGTCATCATCAACGCCGAGAAGGTTGCCATCAGCGGCAACAAGCTCGACGGCAAGTTCCACCACCACCACTCCGGCCATCCGGGCGGTCTGAAGTCGCGCTCGACCCGTCAGGTCCTCGAGAGCAACCCCGATCGTCTCGTGGAGAAGGCCGTCGTCGGCATGATCCCCAAGAACAAGCTCGGTAGTGCCATCGCGAGCAAGCTGAAGGTCTACGCGGGACCGAACCACCCGCACGCCGCTCAGCAGCCCGTTCCGTTCGAGATCAAGCAGGTGTCCCAGTGACGGCGCCGGAGGGAAATGACGTGACGTCGCAGGAGAACATCGAAGAGATCGCCGCCGACGAGTTCGTGGC
>NZ_LVCU01000367.1:0-972 GCF_001647185.1 Rhodococcus sp. EPR-147 | reverse complement strand
CGCCGTAAGGAAGCCGTCGCTCGTGTTCGGTTGTCCTCGGGCACCGGCGGATTCAAGCTCAACGGCCGCACCCTCGAGGATTACTTCCCGAACAAGGTGCACCAGCAGCTGATCAAGGCTCCTCTCGTTCTGGTGGACCGCGCGGAGTCCTTCGACATCGTCGCACTGCTGCACGGTGGCGGACCGTCGGGACAGGCAGGCGCACTGCGTCTGGCCATCTCGCGCGCACTGATCGAACTCGCACCCGACGATCGCCCGCCGCTCAAGGCCGCGGGCTACCTCACGCGTGACGCGCGTGCAGTCGAGCGCAAGAAGTACGGCCTGAAGAAGGCCCGTAAGGCGTCGCAGTACTCCAAGCGCTGACGCGTCTTACTCGTTTCATCCTCGAGGGCAGGCATCCAGCAGTATCGGACGCCTGCCCTCGAGGCGTTTCCCACCACATTCTCTCCGCTCGAAGGGTTCTTGGTTCATGGCGCGATTGTTCGGCACCGACGGAGTTCGCGGACTGGCAGGCGGGGTTCTGACCGCAGAACTGGCGTTGACGATCGCGCGAGCCGCAGCCGCCGTGTTGGCACCGAACGTCGACGGCGTCAGGCGGGTGGCAGTGGTCGGTCGTGATCCGCGCATCAGTGGGGCAATGCTGAGCGCAGCCGTGTCCGCGGGACTGACCGCATCGGGTGTCGACGTGATCGACGTCGGAGTTCTCCCCACGCCTGCGGTTGCCTACCTCACCGCCGAATACGACGCGGCGCTCGGCGTGATGATCTCGGCGTCTCACAATGCGATGCCCGACAACGGAATCAAGATCTTCGCCGCAGGCGGACACAAGCTGGACGACGACGTCGAAGACCGGATAGAAGCTGCCCTCGATCCCGAGGGGCGCTCCCGGAACGACGCACAGCCCTACGACGCCACCGGTGCCGCGATCGGCCGAATCGACGTCGCGCACGACGCGGCAGCCCGCTACACCGA
>NZ_LVCU01000366.1:0-11503 GCF_001647185.1 Rhodococcus sp. EPR-147 | reverse complement strand
AGATCTACCGACGGGCCGGTGCGACGGTCGTGGCGATCAACGCAGAACCCGACGGCATCAACATCAACGACGGGTGCGGGTCGACGCACCTGGAGGGATTGCAGAAGGCCGTCGTGGAGCACGGTGCCGACCTCGGTATCGCGCACGACGGAGACGCCGACCGTTGTCTCGCCGTCGATGCGTCGGGTTCCGTGGTGGACGGCGACGCGATCATGACGGTGTTGGCCATCGCGATGCACGACGCCGGCCACCTGACCGACGACACGTTGGTCGCAACGGTGATGAGCAACCTCGGTCTGCACATTGCGATGCGTGAGGCCGGAATCACGTTGCGTACCACCGCGGTCGGAGATCGATACGTGCTCGAGGAGCTACGCCGCGGCGGGTTCGCGCTCGGGGGTGAGCAGAGTGGACACGTCGTGCTGCCCGCAGTCGGAACGACCGGAGACGGAATTGCCACTGCCCTGCGACTGATGGAGCGGATGGCGCAGACCGGGCGGTCCCTCGCGGACCTGGCGTCGGCGATGCGGACACTGCCGCAGGTGCTGATCAACGTCCGCGTGTCGGACAAAGCAGCGGTGGCGTCGGCACCGTCGGTATCGGACGCCGTCGCGTCGGCCGAGCGCGAACTGGGGGAATCGGGTCGAGTTCTGTTGCGCCCCAGCGGTACCGAACAGTTGGTGCGGGTGATGGTGGAAGCGTCCGAACTCGACGTCGCGACCCGGCTCGCCGAAGAGCTGGCGGGCCGGGTCGCGTCTGTCTGACGTTTCTCAGGCCGTCAGTTCGCGCAGTGCGGTCAGCTGCGCGACGCGGCCTGCGGTGTTCTCGGCGAGCGGCGCGACATTGAGGGTGGTGACACCCGCTTCGGCGAAGGCTGCGACCCGCTCCTTGACGAAGCTTTCCGGGCCGATGAGGTTGACCGCGCGCGCGAGCTCGTCGGGAACTGCCGCGGCGGCCTCCTCCTTCTTGCCGGCCAGGTAGAGGTCCTGGATCTTCTCGGCCTCCGCCTCGTATCCGTATCGCTGAGCCAGGGAGTTGTAGAAGTTCTTGCCCTTGGCTCCCATGCCGCCGATGTACAGCGCCAGATGTGGCTTGACCCAGGGGAGGTACTTCTCCGCGTCCTCGCCGATGGCCAGCGTCGGACTTGCGAATACCTGGAGCTCGCCGAGTGACGGGTCACGCTTGGCCTTGCCTGCTGCGAGGGAATCGCCCCACACGTCGGCGGCCTTCTCCGGGAAGTAGAAGATGGGCTGCCAGCCTTCGGCGATCTCGGCGGTGAGTTCGACGTTCTTGGGGCCCAGTGCGGCAATGACGACCGGAATGCGATCGCGCACAGGGTGATTGATCAACTTGAGCGGCTTGCCCAGACCGGTTCCCTGGTCGGCCGGCAGCGGGATCTGATAGTGCTTGCCCTGATACTGCACCTTCTCGCGACGCCAGACCTGGCGGCAGATCTCGATGACCTCGCGGGTTCTGGCGATCGGTGCGTCGTACTTGACGCCGTGGAAGCCCTCGACGACCTGCGGTCCCGATGCGCCGAGACCGAGCACGAATCGGCCCTCGGAGACGTAGTCGAGACCGGCGGCGGTCATGGCGGTCAGTGACGGTGTCCTGGTGTAGATTTGGAAGATGCCGGATGCGATCTTGATCGTGCTCGTCTTGGCCGCGAGGAATCCGAGTTGGCTGACGGCGTCGAACGAGTAGGCCTCGGGCACGAAAATGATGTCGAGACCTGCCTTCTCGAGCTCGGCGACCTCGGCAACGGTCTCGTTGAAACCACCGCTGTAGTTCAGCATCGTTCCGATGTGCATGGGACTCCTCGTTCGGTGAGTAGCTGGTGCAGCCACTTCAGGTACCTGTTACGGACATTTCACATCGGGACGTTACCGCTCCCTGGGGAACCGATGTGAGTCGGCGCACGTCATAGTGAGAAAGGGGTACTCGGAGGGGGAACGGGAACGTATGAGCGACGGAGTTCGGGTGGACGCGGACCGGGTTCGCGGGGTGGCAGATGCATTGGTGTCGTCGGCGGAAGTGCTCGGTGACGCCGCCGATTCCGTCGCCGACGCAGGCTTCGGCGCAGCCGGGGCCGGACGGAACTACGGTGACCTGGGCGCTGCGTACTCGCAGGCGTACCTCGGGCTCGGGCGTGCCGTCGGGGCATGGCGGTTCGCGGTCGACGACATTGCCGATGCCCTCACCACTGCGATGAACGAGTACGAGCAACAGGACGACGCCACCGCGTACGCGATCGAGTCACCCCGGTGACACCTCCTTCGGCCTCGTCCGGTGACAGGGCGTCGATAGACGAGATTCTCGATGCGAACGCCGAAGGATTGCTGTTCTTCGAGCGCTTTCTGCCACTGGTCGGCCGTGTCCCGGGCGTCGAGGTTCCGCAGTATCAGGACATGTGCGCCAGGTACGACGAGCAGCGTGGGCTGAACCTCGGTGCGCTCGGACACGATGCAGACGCCGTGGGGACGGTGTCCGCAGTACTTGCCGATCAGCTCGAGGAGCAGATTCAGCTTCGCCGGGTCCTGCAGTTGCGTTGGCACGGTGAGGCGGGGGATGCCGTGCAGACCTATCTTTCGGCCGAACAGGAAAAGGCTTCCCAGTTCCTCGCGTCGATCGAAGATTCTCACCAGACGATGTGTGCGGCCGTCGACGTTCTCCTTGACGCAGTGACCGACAAGGCCGAGCTCGTCGGCGGCCTCGACACCGACCTGGTGGACGGCAAAGACGTCGACCAGATCGATGCGATTCTGCTGGCGTCGGGAATCGAGTGCCTGCCGGTCGATCGAGAGTCGGTGTTCCCACGATTGGCGTCTGCGTTCGAGGATCTGAACGACGGTGTGCGCAGCGGCGATGTCTCCGACGAGTTCGCTGCCGAGGTGACCGAACGCTGCGGGCGCTGGATCGACACCGAGTTCGTTCCGCGCGTGCAGGGCACGTGCGAGGCCGTCCTCGCAGCATGTACCGCCACGGACACCGCCGTCAGAGACTGTCTGAAGTTGGTGGTGGTCATTCTGGGCAGTGTCCACGAGCCTTCGTTCGGCGGACCCGACGAGCGCAGTTGGGCACTCGAACCCGGTGTGGCAGCGTCGTGGCCGGGGACTGACAGCTCTTCGGTAGACCCGGCTCCTACCGGGATCGGTTCCGCGCCTGCCGGTTCCGGAGCCGGACCAGCTGTCGGACCCGCAGCTGTCGGACTCGCAGCGGTCGGAGCCGAGGCCGTCGGCCAGGCCGTCTCGCCACCCGGCGGCAACGCACTCGCCGGATCGGACAGCGTGGATCCGGCCGAATCCCTGATCGCCGACGGTCGTGTCGTCGATCAGTTGGGGGATTCTCTGGACGGACTCGTGGATCGAGTCGTCGCCGAGATCGTCGACCGTGTCGACGACGCGCTGACCGAGACGATCGACAGTGGAGATCTCCAGGGCTCAGGCGATACGGCAGTCGACAGCCGGACAGGTGACGAGAACACCGAGGAAGCTTCTCCGGACGTGAGCGGCGATCGGCCACCCGAGTCGGACCCGTTGTCGCAGCCCGGGCAGTCGTGGCCCGAGCCCGGCGACGAACGCGGCCATCTCGAGGCCGAGCTCGACGGGCATCGCGCCCGCATCGCACTCGAACACGACGGCACGGTGTCTCTCGAACTCGAGACTCCCGGACTCGGAACTCGCTCGTTCGAGCTCGGAATCGGACCGCTCGGCCTACCCCAGATCGTCGAGGTCCCCGGTGTCGTCGACGCGGTGGACGGACCGGCCCCGGCTGCAGCGTTGCTGTCCGAACCGGAACCCCCGTCCGAACCGGAACCCACGGCAGAATCCGTCGCGGCGGCGGAACCTGTACAGGCGGCGGAACCGGTGCCATCCGCCGAACCCGTGCCATCTGCGGAACCGGTGCCGGCTGCCGAACCGGCACCCACGTCCGAATTCGACTCGGATGCATCGGTGCAGTGCACGCCGGAGTCACCCGACATCGAGCAGCCTGCTGTGCAGCATCCGGTGGTTGCGGATCGACCGGTCACCGATCCGCAACCCGCCGACACGGGTAGCGGCGCGGGCCTCAGTGAAGCAGGGGAGCTGTGAGCACCGACAGTGGGTGGCGTCGGGAGTTGCATCGAATACGCGATGAGCACCGCATCGCGATGGGGCGGGCGGCGGAGGCGTTGAGTCGGGCGCAGGCTCCGGCAATGGACCGAGGCGGACGGAGTTCAGCAGAGGTGAGCGGAGCGGACTCCGACGTCGAGTCGGTGTCGGGTTCGGTGCTGCAACCGGCCCACCTGGACCGCCGCGAACCCACGCCGCACGTCAGGACAGACCCCGACGAACGGCCGAGGTCCTGGCTGGTCTGACAACAGCCGGGACTAGCCCCGTCCGAGCAGCGCCTTGATCGACGCAGACGCCTTGGGCTTGGGCTGCGCGTCGAGAGGCGCGTGTGGATCGACAGCTCTGGTGCCGTCGATCTCGCCGGTCGATCCGGCCAGTTCCTCGTAGTCGGAGTCACCGGTCAGATGGAACAGCAGGAAGGCCGTCAGGACGGCGCGGGTGCGCTGCTGAGTCTTGCGGTCGGGCTTGTTGATACCGAGTGCGCCGAGTATCCGGCGACCCTCGACGAAACCGTCCGCGGTCGAGCCGTCGACTCGTCGCAGGATGGACGGCCCGTGCCAGGCCTGGGCGAGAGCGAGTGAATTGTCGGTGAGCGAATCGGCGTTCGAGTTGTCTCCGACGACGAGTCCCGGCACGGAAAGGCCGGCTGCGGCGTCCTCGGACGAAGGCGCAGTCGGTGCGGGGAACAGCGCGGCGACGGCCTTGATGTCCGATCGTCGGGAAGCGGCGAGCACTGCGGTGCCTGCACCCATCGCGTGGCCAGCCGTGGCGAGTTTGTCCGGATGCACGCTGATGTTGCCTGGGCCCAGTCGCACGCCCGTCATGATGTCGAGCACAGTGCCCAGATCGGTGGCGAGGCCGCGATGAGACGGTACGAGACCGTGCTCGGTGTCCGGAGCCGCAACCACGATGCCCCAGGACGCGAGATGCTTCAGGGTGTCGGTGTAATGACTGGGACGCAGCATCCAGCCGTGTGCGAAGGCGACGCCGGGCAGGCCGTAACCCTCGGCTGGGGTGTAGACGACACCGGGTTGCCCGGCGAGGGCCAGGTCGCCTCGCAGCACCTTGTGCGGGCCGCGCTTGGAGAGAGCAGATGCCAGCTTCTTCGGTTTCGCCACGAGAGATGACGCTACCGAACTGCGGCGCGTCAGGGGGACACCGGACACGTCAACCTGAGCGAATGGGTCGTGCGCGCCCCGCCGAGTACCCTGATTGTCCATGTGCGGAATCGTGGGTTACGTCGGCCACCGCCCAGCTCTGGGTGTGGTGGTCGAGGCGCTTCGGCGTATGGAATATCGGGGTTACGACTCCGCGGGCATCGCCATTCTCGACGGTGCGGGAGCGACAGCCGTCGAGCGCAAGGCGGGTCGACTGGCGAATCTCGAAGCCGAACTGGACGACATCGGTACCGATACGTTCGTCGGCACCACCGGAATGGGTCACACCCGGTGGGCGACACACGGCCGTCCCACCGACCGCAACGCCCATCCGCATCGGGACGCGTCCGGAACGGTCGCGGTGGTGCACAACGGCATCATCGAGAACTTCGGTCCGCTGCGTGCCGAACTGGAAGCGGTCGGGATCGAGTTCCTCTCCGATACCGACACCGAGGTCGCGGTGCATCTGGTCTCGCGTGCCTACGCCGATGGCCCGACCGCGGGCGATTTCGTGGCCAGCGCGAAAGCAGTTCTGCGTCGTCTCGAAGGTGCGTTCACCCTGGTGTTCACCCATTCCGATCATGCGGACACGATCGTCGCGGCGCGCCGCTCCACGCCATTGGTTCTCGGCGTCGGCGAGGGCGAGATGTTCCTCGGGTCCGACGTCGCTGCCTTCATCGAGCACACTCGCAACGCTGTCGAACTCGGCCAGGACCAGGTCGTCGTCATCACCGCCGACGGCTACGACATCAGCGATTTCGAGGGCAACGAGGCGCAGGGGCGTCCGTTCCGAATCGATTGGGATCTGGCAGCCGCCGAGAAGGGCGGCCACGACTACTTCATGCTCAAGGAGATCCAGGAGCAGCCCGCCGCAGTGGCGGACACGTTGCTCGGCCACTTCGACAACGGTCGAATCGTGCTCGACGAGCAGCGACTGTCCGATCAGGAACTGCGCGACGTCGACAAGGTGTTCGTCGTTGCCTGCGGTAGCGCGTACCACTCGGGCCTGCTCGCCAAGTACGCGATCGAGCACTGGACCCGGCTTCCGGTCGAGGTGGAACTGGCCAGCGAATTCCGCTATCGCGACCCGGTACTCGATCGATCGACCCTGGTCGTCGCCATCTCGCAGTCCGGCGAGACTGCGGACACTCTCGAAGCGGTTCGGCACGCCAAGGATCAGAAGGCCCGGGTTCTCGCGGTGTGCAACACCAACGGCTCGCAGATTCCGCGTGAGGCCGACGCCGTCCTCTACACGCGTGCCGGTCCGGAGATCGGCGTCGCGTCGACCAAGGCCTTTCTCGCGCAGGTGACCGCGAACTATCTGGTCGGGTTGGCGTTGGCGCAGGCTCGCGGCACCAAGTATCCCGACGAGGTCGCGCGTGAATTCGCCGAACTCGAAGCGATGCCCGAGTTGGTGCAGCGGGTGCTCGAGACTGTCGAACCTGTTCGGGCGCTCGCACGAGAGCTCTCGACGGCCACGACCATTCTGTTCCTCGGCCGACACGTCGGGTACCCGGTTGCGCTCGAAGGCGCGCTCAAGCTCAAGGAACTCGCGTACATGCACGCGGAGGGATTCGCAGCGGGCGAGCTCAAGCACGGTCCGATCGCGCTGATCGAGGACGGCGTGCCGGTGATCATCGTGATGCCGTCGCCGAAGGGTCGTGCGGTGTTGCACTCGAAGATGCTGAGCAACATTCGCGAGATTCAGGCTCGTGGTGCGCGAACGGTCGTCATCGCCGAAGAAGGCGACGAGGCCGTACGGCCTTTCGCCGACGATCTCATCGAGATCCCGGCAGCCTCGACGCTGTTGCAGCCCCTTCTGTCGACGATTCCGCTGCAGGTGTTCGCCGCCGAGGTCGCGCAGGCGCGCGGCTACGACGTGGACAAGCCGCGCAACCTGGCCAAGTCCGTCACCGTCGAGTAGCGCTCGGCATGCGCGGTTACTACACACCCGAACAGATTCGGAATGCGGAAGCGCCGCTGCTGAACTCGTTGCCCAACGGTGTTCTCATGCGGCGCGCCGCGTACGGCTTGGCGACCGTCGTGGCGGGCGAACTGGCCGCGCGCACGGGCGGCGTCGCCGGGCGGCGCGTGACGATTCTGGTGGGCACGGGCGACAACGGCGGCGACGGTCTGTGGGCGGGGACATATCTGCGTCGCCGCGGTGTCTCGGTGTCGGCTCTTCTGCTCGACCCGACGCGGGTGCACGCCGAAGGTCTTGCAGCCCTGCGAGCGTCGGGCGGACGAGTGGTGACTCGGTGCGGACCTGCCGACATCGTGGTCGACGCCATTGTGGGAATTTCCGGCAAGGGTCCGTTGCGGCCCGATGCGGCTGCGGTGGTCGAGCAGATCACCTCACCGATCGTGGCCGTGGACATTCCCAGCGGAGTGGACGCGGAGACCGGTGCCGCACCGGGGCCGGCCGTGACCGCCGACGTGACGGTGACGTTCGGAGCCCGCAAGCCTGTGCATGTACTGGCCGTACCTCGTTGTGGCCGAATCGAACTCGTGGACATCGGCCTCGAGCTGCCCGCGCCGGCGATGGCGTCGCTCGAGCCGGCCGACGTAGGACGGGTGTGGCCGATTCCCACGGCCGCGGACGACAAGTATTCGCAGGGCGTGGTGGGTGTCCTGGCCGGCAGCGCCACGTTCCCCGGTGCCGCACTGCTCTGCGTGGGCGCGGCTGTCGCGGCCACCTCCGGGATGGTCCGCTACGTGGGAAGCGCAGGCGCAGAGGTCGTGTCGCACTATCCGGAGGTCGTTGCCGCCCCGGATCTCGACACGGCTGGGAGGGTGCAGGCGTGGGTGGTCGGTCCCGGTTTCGGCACCGACGAGGAATCCGCGGAGATCGTGCGTCGAGTTCTGGACACGGACCTGCCGGTGGTCGTCGACGCGGATGCGCTCACTGTCCTCGCACAGAACGAAGGCTGGGTTGCCGGACGCGCCGCACCGACCCTGCTGACCCCGCATGCCGGAGAATTCGCCCGCCTGACCGGATCCGATCCCGCACCCGACCGAGTGGGATCGGTTCGAGATCTCGCCGCGCGTTGGGGCGTCACCGTTCTGCTCAAGGGACGGGCGACGATCGTCGCCGATGCGGACGGCACCACGTTCGTCAGCGATGCCGGAGGATCGGCCGCGTCGACGGCCGGCTCGGGCGACGTACTGTCGGGCATTCTCGGGGCCCTGCTCGCGTCGGGAATGGCACCGTCCACGGCGGCTGCCTGCGGAGCGAAGGTCCACGCCCTGGCCGCGGCACGTGCGGCTCACGGTTCGGGCGGAGAGTTCGCAGCACCCATTTCTGCGAGCCCGCTGTGTGAGGCCATTCCCGACGCGATCCGAACAGTGCGCTCACTCACTCTGTGACCGTGGTCGTGCGTGGCCCACGTCCGACACCAGGTGTGTCACGAGTTGTGGCACCCTGATCCGTCGTATCGGCGGCCCGGATGGCACTATCGAATGTTGTGACTATCGGCTGCGACGACGAGAGGACCGATCCTCGGACGGGTTCGGGCGCTGTGGCGTCCGTCGACCTCGACGCAGTGGCTCACAACGTCCACGTGTTGCAGCAGTTCGCCGGGGACGCCGCTGTGATGGCGGTCGTGAAGGCCGACGGATACAACCACGGTGCCGTCGAAGTCGCACGCGCCGCAGTGGCAGCGGGGGCGCAGGAGCTCGGCGTCACCACCATCGGCGAGGCCCTCGAACTCCGGGCAGCGGGAATCACGGTCCCGGTGCTGGCGTGGTTGCATCGAACGGATTCGGACTTCGCTGCGGCAATCGCCCAGCAGGTGGGGATCGCGGTGTCCACGGCCGCCCAGCTCGATGCCGTGGTCGACGCCGCGCGTCGAGTCGGCCGAACCGCAGATCTCTCGCTCAAGATCGATACCGGGCTCAACCGCAACGGGGTCGCGGAAGCTGATCTCGACGACGTCCTCGACACGACGGCGGTTGCCGTCGCGGAGGGCACCGTTCGGTTGACCGGAATGTTCTCGCACCTGGCATGCGCCGACGAGCCGGGTCATCCGGCCAACGATGCCCAGGCGGAGCGGCTTCGAGACGCGGTGCGGCGCTCCACCCGCCGCGGAACACCTCCCGCCGTCGTGCATCTGTCCAACTCGGCTGCCACGTTGACCAGACCCGATCTCGGTTTCGACATGGTCCGCCCGGGTATTGCTCTGTACGGCTTGTCGCCGGTGCCCGAGCTGGGAACGTTCGGGCTGCGTCCGGTCATGACGCTGTCGGCGCAGGTGGCGAACATCAAGAAGGTGAGCGAAGGTGAATCGGTGTCCTACGGCTACACCTGGACCGCTCCCGCAGACACCGTGGTCGCACTCGTCGCTCTCGGTTACGCCGACGGTGTCGTTCGCCGCCTCAGCGGGCGGTTCGAGGTGACCATCGGAGGTCGCCGCTACCCCTCGGTGGGGCGCGTGTGCATGGATCAATTCGTCGTCGACCTCGGTGGCGGCGGCTCGGGTGTCGCGGTCGGCGACGAGGCGCTACTGTTCGGGCCAGGGGACAGGGGAGAAGCGCACGCTCAGGATTGGGCGGATGCGCTCGACACAATCAGCTACGAGGTCGTCACCGGCATTCGTGGACGTGTTCGACGACGGTTCGTCGCCGCGCACTCAGGGGAGGCGACGAAATAGATCATGCTCGGATTGCTGCAGAGTATTGCAATTGTGGTGCGCGAGACGGCGTTCCGGTCCAACAAGGATCCGCTGGCCACCGAGAATCTCGACCTGATGGATGCCGACCGAGGCAGTATCGTCACCGCGGACGACGGCGTGCCGCTCGCGGTTCGCGAAGTCGGTCCGTCGGATGCCGAACTGACCGTCGTATTCGTACACGGTTACTGCCTTCGCACGTCGTCGTGGCATTTCCAACGGCGTGCACTCGAACAGCAATGGGGTTCGACGGTCCGCATGGTCTTCTACGACCAGCGCGGTCACGGGCGGTCGGGAGTACCGAGCCCGGAGAGTTGCACCATCGGTCAACTCGGCCTCGATCTCGATGCGGTGATTCGCTCGGTGGTACCCAAGGGCCGCATCGTTCTGGTGGGGCACTCGATGGGCGGAATGTCGATCCTGTCCATGGCGCGGCAACGAGCGGACGTGCTGCGTCAGCGAGTGATCGGCGCAGTCCTGATCTCGACGACAGCTGCCGGTCTCGCGCAATCCGGGGTAGGTCGTAGTCTGCAGAATCCGGCGGTCGACGCGTTCCGGCTCGCGGTGCGGACGTCGCCCGGCTTCGTGCAGTTCGGTCGCGGAGCTGTGCGCGCACTCATCTCACCGGTACTGCGCGCGGCGTCCTACGGCACCAGGGTGTCCCCACGACTGGTGGCGTTCTCCCAGTCGATGATCGACGACACGTCCGTCGTCACGATCGTCAATTTCCTCGAGACGCTCGAGTTGCACGACGAGTCCGAGGCCTTGCTGGAATTCGAGAACATTCCGGTATCGGTCGTGTGTGGCGACGAGGATTGGATCATTCCGTTCGCGAGCTCGGAGGCTCTGGCTCAGGCCCTGCCGCGTTCGGAGATGGTGCGTGTGCGCCAGGGCGGGCACCTGGTTCAACTCGAATTTCCGGAACAGGTCAACGGTGCGATCGCGCGCCTCGTGGCACGGGCAACGGAGGCCGCGGGCAAGAAGCGGCGGTGGGGCGTTGTCTGACGAGCCGCTGATCTTGCCGGTGGACGTCGAATTGGCCACTGCCGCAGACACTGCCGAGTTCGGTGCACGGCTTGCGGACGTTCTGGTCGCCGGCGATCTGGTGATTCTCGACGGCCCGCTCGGGGCCGGAAAGACAGCCATGACGAAGGGGATTGCGGCCGGACTCGGTGTGCAGGGCCGCGTCACCTCGCCGACGTTCGTGATCGCCCGTGAGCACCGGGCCGGTTCGCGGCCCCATGGTCTGCCGCCGGTTGCGCTCGTCCACGTCGATGCGTATCGGCTGGGGATGACGGGGCAGTCGGCGCTCGACGAACTCGACGCCCTCGACCTCGATACCGACCTCACGGACGCCGTGGTCGTGGTCGAGTGGGGTGAGGGATTGGTCGAGAAGCTGTCGGACGGCCATGTGTCGGTCCGTCTGACGCGTGACCCGGACTCCGACGTTCGACGCGCGACGGCACGCCGCGTGGAATCGGTGGTCACGCCGCAGCACTGAGCCCGGTCGGCTGTGCACGACGGCAGTGAGTCGGCATGCGAGCGTGCGGGTAATCTGAAACATCGT
>NZ_LVCU01000365.1:0-1218 GCF_001647185.1 Rhodococcus sp. EPR-147 | reverse complement strand
ATCTCGGTGCCGTCGTCGTCGGCGTCGGTCCCGGGCCCTACACCGGCTTACGGGTGGGAATGGCGACGGCAGCTGCCTTCGGTGACGCACTCGGCCTTCCGGTGTTCGGCGTCTGCAGTCTCGACGCCATTGCCTCGGATGTCTCCGAACCCGGGTCGCTGTTGGTGGTGACCGATGCGCGTCGACGCGAAATCTATTGGGCACGTTACGAAGCAGGAGTGCGAGTCGCGGGACCCGACGTCGTGGCCCCGGCCGAACTGGACCGTGTGGGAGTCGACGCGGTCGCCGGATCGGCACCGCATGCAGCGGCATTCGAGCTTCCGGTTCATGATGTGCAGGCACCGTCTCCGGCTGGACTGGTCGCGGTGGCCGCCGCCGATATCGGCAGCGGGATCGTCCCCGGCCCGCTCGTCCCGTTGTATCTGCGCCGCCCCGACGCCAAGACGCTCGACGAGCGTGCCGCAGCGAAGGCTCTGAAGTGACCGTGTCGATCGAGTCGATGACGGCGGCGGATGCTGCTCGGTGCGCGTACCTCGAGACCGTGCTGTTCCCGGGTGACGACCCGTGGGCCGAGGATGCATTCATCGCGGAATTGGCCGCGCCACACAATCATTACGTCACCGCGCGGGAAGACGGTGAGGTCGTCGGCTACGCAGGCATCTCGTTGCTGGGGCAGCCGAGCCGCGGAGCGTTCGTCGTCGGTGAGTCCGAGGTGCACACCATCGGAGTCGATCCGTCGCATCACCGCAAAGGAATCGGCGGGCGTTTGCTGGACGAACTGCTGCGCGTGGCCGACGAGCACGGTGGGCCGGTCTTTCTCGAGGTCCGCACCGACAACGAGCCCGCCATCGAGCTGTACCGACGCGAAGGGTTCGAGATCGTGGGCACCAGGGCCGGGTACTACCAGCCGAGCGGTGCCGACGCCTTCACCATGCGTCGGCCCCAGAAGACGAAAGGATCAGCCCGATGATCGTCATGGGTATCGAAAGTTCCTGCGACGAAACAGGAGTCGGGATCGTCCGCTGGGGCGGAGCGGGGACGTGCGAGCTGATGGCCGACGAGGTCGCCTCCAGCGTCGACGAACACGCGCGGTACGGCGGAGTGGTGCCCGAGGTGGCGTCGCGCGCACATCTCGAAGCGATCGTGCCGACCATGCGGCGCGCTCTGGCGGCCGCGGACATCGAGCGTCCCGACGCCGTCGCGGTGACGATCGGGCCG
>NZ_LVCU01000364.1:0-1896 GCF_001647185.1 Rhodococcus sp. EPR-147 | reverse complement strand
CCCTCTCGGTGGCCACGTCGCGGTCGATACTCTCGAGCACGGCCCGATGCCGTCGTGCGTGGCGCTGTTGGTGTCCGGAGGTCACACTCATCTGCTGCACGTCGACGATCTGTCCCGGCCGATCGCCGAGCTCGGGACCACGGTCGACGACGCAGCGGGGGAGGCCTTCGACAAGGTTGCGCGGCTCCTCGGATTGGGATATCCGGGTGGCCCGGCGCTCGATGATGCTGCGCGCGACGGTGACCCGGCTGCGATCGCATTTCCCCGAGGCATGACCGGCCCACGCGATGCCCGTTACGATTTCTCCTTCTCCGGGGTCAAGACGGCCGTCGCTCGATTCGTCGAGGCCAGGCAACGTGCGGGAGATCCGATTCCTGTCGCAGACATCGCGGCGTCCTTCCAGGAATCCGTCGCCGATGTCCTGACGATGAAGGCCGTTCGCGCGGCAACCGACGTCGATGTCGACACGATCGTGCTGGGTGGGGGTGCCACCGCCAACTCTCGCATTCGTTCGCTGATCGAAAGTCGTTGTGCAGAGCAGGGTTTGACGCTGAGAATTCCGAAACCCCGACTGTGTACCGACAACGGCGTGATGATCGCCGCACTGGGTGCCCACCTCGTTGCGGGCGGAGCCGAGCCTTCGGCGTTGACCGCTGTGACCGACCCCGGCCTCTCGGTCGCGACCAGTCAGGTGCCCGGCTGAGCGTCCTGCGTTGCGACGGTGGTCTCGGACGATTGCGGAGCCGACGGCTCGGCTGCCGACAGTGGATCGGTCGGGGATCCGGACGCCGCGGGAGCTGCGACCGGCGGCGACCATACCGTCGGTGGTGCCGTCAGTTCCGGGGTGGGTTCCGAACCGCTGACATCGGGGGTCGGCACGGTGATCGACTCGGTCGGCACCGGAGTGAACTCGGGTGTGACCTCGGTAGTGGGCTCGGGCGTCGGGCCGGGAACGATCTCGGTCGTATCGCTCGGGTCCGAGGACTCGATCGGTTCGGAGGGTCGAACCGGAGTCGTGGTGACCGAGGTCGGTGGCTCGATCGGGATCCCGGTGGTGGCATCGGGGGACGCAGGGTTCGTGGTGGGGTCGATCGGCCAGTCGATCCGCGGGAGGTCCGGTGCGGGACGCAGTGTCGGGGTACTGGTCGGCGGAGCGGTCGTGGTGAACCGCGCCGACGATCCGGTGGCGTCGACCGAGGTCTCCGTGGGGTCGGATCGATCCCCGGGGGTGCGTCCGGCTGTCGTCTGATCCTCGTCGGGGGAGTACCCCCCGGTGGCCGGCGTACCGGTATCGCTGGATTCGGTCGCGGATCGCGCGGTACTTCCGGCCGGAGAGACGCTGGCATCGTCGGCAGGCGTCATCGTCTGCACGCCGTAGGCGAGAACGAGACCACCTGCGACGACGGCGGCCGCGATCGCACCGGAGTATCGGCTCATCCGGGTCGCGGTGTTGCGCGTGGCCGAGACGAGTTGGTAGCCGCCGCCGTCGGCAGACGCGGCGACGGAGGCAGCGCCGACGGCAAGAACGGCGTCGGGCTCGGACATTCGAACGACCGGGGCGTGGAACATGTCGGTGAGCGTGGCGGCGAGCAGGGGGATGTGCGCCCCTCCACCGATCAGCACGATGACCTCGGGTTCGTGAGTGCTCTCGTCGAACACTCCTCGTACGAACTCGGCGGCGGTGCCGAAGATCGGGGTCGCGGCGGTGTCGAATGCGTCCCGGGTGACCGTCAGCGGGATTCCGCTGTAACGCGCGATGCTGACTTCGTCCGAGTGGGACAGCTGTTCCTTGACCGATCGGTACCGCGCGGACCCGATTCCGCGGTCGTCGCGGATGTCGTCCCGAAGGTTGTCACGGGTCATGTCCTGCACGAGGTTCCTGACGAGCACGTTGAG
>NZ_LVCU01000363.1:0-982 GCF_001647185.1 Rhodococcus sp. EPR-147 | reverse complement strand
GTGGTCGCCAGATGCGCGGACGCGGCTGCGGACTCGGGGACCAGTCGAACATCGCGGGTGGTGTGGGCGAGCGCTGCACGAATACCCGCAGCGTGCTCCTCGGTGCGGTAGGTGACGGCGATCGCGTCGGGCGACCGGTGACCGGGAATCAGCGAGGCCATCAGCTCGATGGCCGAGGTGACCAGATCGCCGATGTCGGTGTTCGCTTGGCGATCGGCGGATACGGTGCGGTACTCGACCGTGCGACTACCGTCGGTGTCGACGGTGACAAGGGCTGCGCACACGACCTCGGATCCGGTGGATATACCCACGCCTACTCGCATGCTGCACCTCCCGCCCCTGTGTACCTGTCCGGAATCGACTGTTCTGTGTGCCATGTCGCGGCACGGCTGTCGACCGTTATCGCTCGGACAGCTCCGTTATCGTAACGTTACTTCGTGCCTCATCGCGAGCGTAATATGCCGCTCGGTAGGTTCTTCGGTGAGAGTTCATAGCCTCCTACCTGGTCGTTCGATGGCTTCGCGGACGCCGGTAAAACAGCGGGAAACTACTCCGGTGTTCGGCGTTTCGGGTCCTGATTCGCCCGTTTTCGGATCTTTGTGGTGGTGCAGGAGGGCGCGTGCGTACCCGCGCGACCCACGCGTCACGAACCTGGCGAACCCAGCCCTTGAGTGCTGGCACTCTCGTGTATAGAGTGCTAGTTGGCACCGAGCGAAGTCCCGGCACCCGCGACGACGGGAACGAGTTCAGGCCGTGATTGTCAGAACCGCAGGAGAAGTACTTACACACAGCTGTCCGGGGATCCGACCCCGGGCGCGTACCCCATAACTTTGGAGGGCTCAACGTGGCGAGCGTGAAAATCAAGCCGCTCGAGGACAAGATCCTCGTCCAGGCCAACGAGGCCGAGACGACGACCGCCTCCGGTCTGGTCATCCCCGACACAGCCAAGGAGAAGCCCCAGGAGGGCACCGTCGTCGCCGTA
>NZ_LVCU01000362.1:0-308 GCF_001647185.1 Rhodococcus sp. EPR-147 | reverse complement strand
ACCGAGATCAAGTACGCCGGCGAGGAGTACCTGATTCTGTCGGCACGCGACGTGCTGGCTGTCATCGCCAAGTAGGCCACAACGCATCCCGCCCCGGTATCCGATTTTCGTGTCGGTCCCGGGGCGGTGTGCGTTCGATCGAGTTTCTTTACTCGAAGGAGTAACACCGAAACATGGCAAAGCAAATCCAATTCAACGAGGAAGCGCGCCGCGCACTCGAACGCGGCGTCGACAAGCTGGCCGACGCCGTCAAGGTGACGCTCGGGCCGCGGGGACGCCACGTCGTCCTGTCCAAGGCATTCGGCGGT
>NZ_LVCU01000361.1:0-1139 GCF_001647185.1 Rhodococcus sp. EPR-147 | reverse complement strand
AGCGTCGCCACCAAGACCAACGACGTCGCAGGCGACGGAACCACCACCGCGACGGTCCTCGCTCAGGCGCTCGTGCGTGGCGGTCTGAAGAACATCGCCGCAGGTGCCAACCCGATCGCGCTCGGCACCGGCATCTCCAAGGCGGCCGACAAGGTCGCCGAGGCTCTGCTCGCCGCCGCAACCCCGGTCGAGGGCAAGCAGGCGATCGCTCAGGTCGCCACCGTGTCCTCGCGTGACCCCGAGATCGGTGAACTCGTCGGCGAGGCGCTCACCCGCGTCGGCGCGGACGGCGTCGTCACCGTCGAGGAGTCCTCGACGCTGCTCACCGAGCTCTCGGTCACCGAAGGCGTGCAGTTCGACAAGGGCTACCTCTCGCCGTACTTCGTCACCGACGTCGACGCGCAGGAAGCAGTTCTCGAGGACGCGTACGTCCTGCTGTACCGCGAGAAGATCACCTCGCTTCCGGACTTTCTGCCTCTGCTGGAGAAGGTTGCCGAGAGCGGCAAGCCGTTGCTCATCATCGCCGAGGACACCGAAGGTGAAGTTCTCTCGACGCTGGTAGTCAACTCCATCCGCAAGACGATCAAGGCCGTGGCGGTCAAGGCGCCGTTCTTCGGTGATCGTCGCAAGGCGTTCCTCGACGATCTCGCGGTCGTGACGGCCGGCCAGGTCATCACCGCCGATGTGGGTCTGAGCCTGAAGGAAGCCGGGCTCGAGCTGCTCGGTCGCGCTCGTCGCGTCGTCGTCACCAAGGACGACACGACCATCGTCGACGGTGCGGGCACGCAGGACGACATCGACGCGCGCGTCGGTCAGCTCCGCCGTGAGATCGAGAACACCGACTCCGAGTGGGATCGCGAGAAGCTCGACGAGCGTCTGGCGAAGCTCTCGGGCGGCATCGCGGTCATCAAGGTCGGCGCTGCCACCGAGACCGAGCTCAAGGAGCGCAAGTTCCGCGTCGACGACGCTGTGGCTGCGGCCAAGGCCGCCGTCGAAGAGGGAATCGTCCCCGGCGGCGGTTCGGCTCTGACTCAGGCAGCGTTGGCTCTGGCCGACGACCTCGGCCTGACCGGCGACGAAGCCACCGGTGTGGCCGTGGTGCGCAACGCACTCAACGCACCGCTGTTCTGGATCGCCTC
>NZ_LVCU01000360.1:0-3594 GCF_001647185.1 Rhodococcus sp. EPR-147 | reverse complement strand
ACGGCGACCTGCTGGCCGACGGCGTCGTCGATCCGGTCAAGGTGACTCGCTCCGCTGTGGTCAATGCCGCGTCGGTTGCACGCATGATCCTGACGACCGAGAGCGCGATCGTGGAGAAGCCGGAAGAGGCCTCCGAGCCTTCTTCCGGGCACGGACACGCTCACTGACGTTCATGACACGAGAAAGCCCCCAACCCCTTTCGGGTTGGGGGCTTTCTCGTGTGGTCGGGTGACTACACCGCAATGCGGCGGCGGTTGTGACGAGCGTGCAGTTCTCGCTCGGTCTCCGACATTCCGCCCCAGATCCCGTAGGGCTCGCTGACGTTGAGAGCGTGTGTACGGCACTGGGCGAGGACGGGGCAACTACGGCACATTTCCTTCGCCCGCATCTCGCGCTGTGCTCGTGCCCGGCCCCGCTCGCCGTCCGGGTGGAAGAACATGGACGAATCGACGCCACGGCACAGGCCGTGCATCTGCCAATCCCAAATGTCGGCGTTCGGCCCAGGGAGGTGATTCGGCTGCGGCATGGAAACTCCTAGGGTGGTGTGGCTTCTCGGATTCGTGATCCGAATGCCGACAACGTTATGTGGATCGACGAAATCGAGTCAATAGTTCTCTGTCGTGTGCAAATGCATAGTTATGGGGCAAAGAATTAACACGGGCGATATTTACTTCGACTCACCCGCGTGCGTGTCCTTCCTGTTGAAGAATCCGTCGACACGGGAGACGATGGGAAGGGCATCGGCATTCCGGCTGTCGAAGCGAAGCCGCGGAGCTCGGTTGTCCGGCATCGGTCGTCAGGGTGATCGCTCGATGCGACCGACAGGCACTAGTTGGTGTTTCTCCTGATCACAGGCGTTTCGTTGGTGCTTCGGGCAGCTCCGTTGCACGCGTCGGGTGAGGCGTCGATCCATTCGGTCGAGGCCGCGCGAGGTGTCCGACGCGATCACGCGGAGCGCCATCCGGGACCCGAAGGGACGAACGGACGGCGTGTGGCGCATCGCTTGCCGATCGTGTGACCGACTGCGCCGATTAACCTATTCGCCACACAGCGTTCAGATTCTCGTCTCCGAGTCGGCTGTGTTCACATTGTTAATTCCTTGAAAACTGCATTCTGTTCGCGCGAAAGGACGCGCTGTTGTCCCTTTTCGTACCGACGGTGAATTCGCCCCACGCAATTGCGTCGCGTCGTATCGGTAGGACTCGGACGCCGTTCGTCATCGGCGATGGCCCTACCCTTGCCTCCGTGCCCTCAGAGCAGAGCTCGCTGTTCAACGCGACGCCGTCCGAACTCTTCGACGCCGCATTCGGCGGCAAACCCGGCCGATTCCCGCTGCCCGCAGCCACCGATCCGCGAGAGAGTTGGTTTCGCAGTGTCGCGTTGGCAGGGCAGGGCCGGTACAGCGCCGCCGGAGTCGAGCTTCGGCGGCATCGACCCCGCAGCGCGGAGCTTCGGTCGCTGCACGCGTCGACCACAGCGTCGTGGTTGCGTCAGGTGGGCGAACACGAGCGAGCCCGCCACTGGGACGGCATCGCGGTCCTTCTCGTCGGACTCGGGGGACCGCCGAGATCGACGGACTCGGTGGAGGCCCGGAGCGATGCGCTGACCGGCCTGGCCGCAGATGCGTTGGGAATCGGACGTTTCGGCCTCGCGGACACCCTGTTGGCCCGCAGTGCGGAGCAGCGGCAGGACCCCGCCGGTCGAGGGCTGTGGCGTCCGGCACTACGGGCGTCGTGGGTAGCGGCCGAGCTGGCGATGATGCGCGGCGACGGGCCAGGGGCGGTCCGACACGCCGAGAACGCTCGGGCTCTCGCCAACGATGCCGATTCGTTACGCCACATCGTCAAGACCGACCTGGTGTCTGCGGCGGCGCTGAGCTGTATCGGTGAGACCGGACGTGCTCGTGAGTCGGCCGTTCAGGTGGCCTGCGCTGCGGAGATGGCCGGGCTGCTGCCCCTGCGCTGGGCCGCCACGATGCTCTGCGAAGGAACCGGCGGGGTCGACGCCGGGATGGCCTCGTCCGCCGACCTGGCCGCCGCCATCGATCGCCTGGGTGGTTCGACGGTCGGTTGACCAGGACCTGGGTCGAAGGCGGACCGATTGGTTCGGTTGCGGCCGGGTGGTGTCGCTATCCTTGGTCTCGTTCCACCACCACGTGGAAGCGCTCCCATGCGGGTGCGTACCTGTAACGCGGGGAAATTTGTCGACGATGAACAGTGCGGGTGAGGAGTTGGACTCTTTCGTCGTTGCCGCAGCGCAAGGCGATCGACTGGCTCTGTCCCGGGTCTTGGAATTCATCCGACCACTCGTCGTTCGGTACTGCCGGGCACGGGTCGGTTCGGCTGAGCGCGGTCAGCTTTCGGCCGACGACGTGGCGCAGGAGGTCTGTTTGGCAGTCATGACAGCCTTGCCGCGATACCAGGATCAAGGTCGTCCGTTCATGGCATTCGTGTACGGCATCGCGGCTCACAAGGTCGCCGACGCCCATCGCAGCGCCTCGCGTAACAAATCGGACCCGGCCGCCGAAGTACCAGATGTCGTGTCGATGGAGCACGGACCGGAGCAACGCGCTCTCGAATCCGAGTCGAGTCGACAGATGACTGCACTGCTGGACACCTTGCCCGCCAAGCACCGCGAAATTCTGGTGCTCCGACTCATCGTCGGATTGTCGGCCGAGGAAACAGCAGCCGCCGTCGGCAGCACTGCAGGCGCTATCCGCGTGGCTCAGCACCGAGCTATCGCAAAACTGAAGAACGAAGTTGTGAGAGCAGGTGAAATGTATGGCTAGGGACAATGGTCACGGTGGCCCCGGTGAGACGCCGCGTCGCGGAATCTCGCGTATCGGTGAGCACGTGAACTCCACTGGACCGAAGCAGAACGATCCCTATGCCGACATCGGCGCAGACGGTGGTCCTGTGGACCTCGTCGCCGTACGTCGTGACGATGCGTTCATCGACGCGATCAGTGGCGACGGACCGATTGCCACCGATGACGCAGACGAGTACCAACTCGCCCTTCTGTTGGCCAATTGGCGAGCAGACGTGATCACGCCGGCGATGCCGGCCGGACCCTCCCTCGACGTGGTCGTCGCCTCCGTCGAACGCGAGAAGCTCGCCGCCGACATGGCGCGCTCGAGCTCGGCCAACCGCGGTGGACGCATGCGTCTGCTGCGTCCCATCGCCGGTGCCGCAGCCGCGATCGCCGTCGTGATGGGTGGCCTGGTGGTCATCTCGTACAACTCGACACCGGACGATCCGCTCTGGAGCGTCAAGTCGGTCGTCTTCTCCGAGCAGGCCGATTCGACTGTCGCTCAGATCGATACGACGTCGAAGTTGCAGGAGGCGGAAAATCTCCTGTCCTCGGGGGACACCACTGCCGCTCGCGCACTCCTCGACGGCGCGTCGAACAGCAGTTCCGCTGTTCTCGACGACGGTCAGCGCGCCGAGCTGGACCAGTGGCTGGAACGTCTGCTGCAGGAATTGCAGGCTCTGACGCTGCCCGCGCCTGTTCCGCTCCCTGCGGAGGTCGTCCCGGCTCCAGTCCCCAGTCCGGAGGTCTTCGTGCCACCGGCACCGGTGGATCAGGTCACGCCCG
>NZ_LVCU01000359.1:0-20914 GCF_001647185.1 Rhodococcus sp. EPR-147 | reverse complement strand
ACGCCCACCGACGTCGTGCCGACGGTGCTGCAAGAGCCCGGTCAGCCGACGGCAACCGCCGGAGGCAGCAGCTCCTCGGAGAACCGCGACCGTATGTCGGTTCCATCCGGCGGCAGCTGACAGGTTCTCGATCTTTCACCGGCAACGAAGAAGCCCGACACGATCATCGTGTCGGGCTTCTTCGTGTCGGAAGTCAGGGTTCAGCTGTCGAATCCGTCGCCGTGCAACGCGTCGTTCATGGAAGCGTCGGCGAAACCTCGGCAGTAGTCCCAGGTCACGTAGGCGTCGGGTACAGGGTCGTAGGCAGGCTCGTGCGGCCGGACGGTTCCGTCGACGAGCAGCTGGAGCAGATTCGCGCGCAGCATGTCCCAGTCGTGGTAGTGGTCCTGCTGGCAGTCCTCGCAGCACACGACGAGGCCGCGGATGCCGCGGTGGCCCAGGAGAGCCTCGTAGACAGCCAGGTCCGCCAGATCCTCTTCGACGGCCAGGCGCTCCTGAGGATCGAGGGGCTGGCCTGGCTCGATGGCGTCGAGGGCGGCCGACGGGTCGGCTGGGTCTCCGGCGAACGGATCCGGGGGTAGACCGGGAGGCAGTTGATCGCGCACGCCTCCACGGTACGCAGGACTGGTGGGTCTGCGCCAGCCGTTCGAACGCGACATGCCGGACGTACCCGCCACCGACAACGCCGAGGACCGTCGTTTCGGGGCTCGCAGGCCACTGACAGCGAGACGCATTCGCACTGGTTGTGCCCTAGCCGATACCATGGTTCACGGCGCTGAACAGATGAGTGCAAGTGCCGAAACTCCATCCGTTCTCCAATCCCGCACTGCGGTGCGCCTGCGAGCTCTCACCGGCCGCACGCCGCGCCGAAGCGCAACCAGGCTCTAGGGAGGGCCAGATTCGCATGAGTAGTCCCGGAGCCCACGTCCGCACAGGCGGCGACGATCCCAACAAGGTCGCGATGCTCGGCCTCACGTTCGACGACGTCCTGCTGCTGCCGGCCGCTTCGGATCTGATTCCCAGCTCGGTCGATACGTCCAGCCAGATCACCCGCGAGATCCGCTTGCGAGTGCCGCTGGTCAGCTCGGCCATGGACACCGTCACCGAGGCCCGGATGGCCATCGCCATGGCCCGCGCGGGCGGTATGGGCGTGCTGCACCGCAACCTGTCACTGCAGGATCAGGCGTCCCAGGTCGAGACGGTCAAGCGTTCGGAGGCCGGGATGGTCACCGACCCCGTCACCTGCAAGCCCACCGACTCGTTGGCCGAGGTCGACGCCATGTGTGCGCGGTTCCGTATCTCCGGTCTTCCCGTCACCGACGAGACCGGCGCACTGGTCGGCATCATCACCAACCGCGACATGCGATTCGAGGTCGATCAGAATCGCCGCGTCGCCGACGTGATGACCAAGGCCCCGTTGATCACCGCACAGGAGGGCGTGACTGCGGAAGCGGCGCTCGGCCTGCTGCGCCGTCACAAGATCGAGAAACTGCCGATCGTGGACGGCAAAGGTGCGTTGACCGGCCTGATCACCGTGAAGGACTTCGTCAAGACCGAGCAGCACCCCGACGCCACCAAGGACCGTGACGGTCGACTGCTGGTCGGTGCCGCTGTGGGCGTCGGGCAGGATGCCTGGGCTCGGTCGATGGCGCTGACCGACGCCGGGGTGGACGTCATCATCGTCGACACCGCACACGGCCACAATTCGCAGGTGCTCGAGATGGTCAGCAAGCTCAAGGCGGAGGTGGGCGACCGCGTTCAGGTCGTCGGCGGCAACGTTGCCACCCGCGCGGGCGCACTCGCTCTCGTCGAGGCAGGCGCGGATGCGGTCAAGGTGGGCGTCGGACCGGGATCGATCTGCACCACCCGTGTGGTCGCAGGTGTCGGCGCTCCGCAGATCACCGCCATCCTCGAAGCCGTGGCCGCGTGCAAGCCGCACGGTGTGCCGGTCATCGCCGACGGCGGTATGCAGTTCTCCGGTGACATCGCCAAGGCTCTCGCTGCCGGTGCCTCGACCGCCATGCTCGGATCGTTGCTGGCCGGTACCGCCGAGTCCCCGGGTGAGCTGATCCTGGTGGGCGGCAAGCAGTTCAAGAGCTACCGCGGAATGGGTTCGCTCGGCGCGATGCAGGGACGCGGGGGAGCGAAGTCGTTCTCCAAGGACCGCTACTTCCAGGACGACGTGTTGGCCGAGGACAAGTTGGTGCCCGAGGGCATCGAAGGTCGCGTCCCGTACCGCGGACCGTTGAATCAGGTCATCCACCAGCTCACCGGTGGTCTGCGCGCTGCGATGGGGTACACCGGGTCCACCTCGATCGAGGACCTGCAGAAGGCTCAGTTCGTGCAGATCACGGCGGCCGGGCTCAAGGAGAGCCACCCCCACGACATCACGATGACCGCAGAGGCCCCGAACTACACCACCCGATAGTCGCTTCGGCCTGTCCTGGGCCGATTCGATTCGCTCCCGAAGTAGAAAGGTGCGCGCGTGCGCGACCTCGTTGAAATCGGCATGGGCAGAGAAGCCCGCCGCACCTACCAGCTGGACGACATCGACATCGTGCCGTCCCGTCGTACCCGGTCGTCGAAGGAGGTGTCGACGGCATGGCAGCTCGACGCGTACCGCTTCGACATTCCCCTCCTCGCGCATCCGACCGATGCTCTGGTTTCGCCCGAGTTCGCGATCGAGCTGGGTCGACAGGGTGGGTTGGGGGTCATCAACGGTGAAGGGCTGTGGGCCCGCCACTCGGACGTGCAGGCCAAGATCGATCAGCTGATCCACATCGCCGAGACCGATCTCGATCCCGACGCGCCGATCGCCTTCCTGCAGGAACTGCACGCCGCACCGCTCCGGCCGGATCTGCTGGCCGCAGCGGTCGGTCAGGTCCGCGACTCCGGGGTGACCGTCGCGGTTCGGGTGAGCCCCCAGAACGCTCGCTCGCTCACCCCTGCCCTCGTTGCATCGGGCCTGGATCTGCTGGTCATCCAGGGCACGATCATCTCCGCCGAGCACGTTGCGCACGGCGAGGACGAGCCGCTCAACCTCAAGACCTTCATCGCGGAGCTCGACGTTCCCGTCATCGCCGGCGGCGTGAGCGATCACCGCACCGCACTGCATCTGATGCGTACCGGTGCGGCAGGCGTCATCGTCGGTTACGGTTCGGTCGAAGGTGGCACGACCACCGGTGAGGTGCTCGGTATCGGCGTTCCGATGGCCACCGCCATCGCCGATGCGGCCGCGGCGCGTCGGGACTATCTCGATGAAACCGGCGGGCGCTACGTGCACGTCATCGCCGACGGCGACATCACGACCTCCGGTGCCCTCGCCAAGGCCATCGCCTGCGGGGCCGATGCTGCGGTTCTCGGTGCTCCGCTGGCCGTCGCTGCCGAGGCTCCCGGCGGAGGTTGGTACTGGCCGTCTGCCGCTGCGCACCCGTCCATGCCGCGCGGCGCGCTGCTGCCGATGTCGGCGGGGGACCGTCCGAGCCTGGATCAGGTGCTCAACGGACCGTCGCGTGAGTCGTACGGCTCGATCAACCTCGTCGGCGGACTGCGTCGGTCGATGGCGAAGTCCGGATACTCCGATCTCAAGGAATTCCAGAAGGTGGGCCTGAACGTCAGGGCTTGACGACGTCGGTTCCAGCAGGGCGCGTACTCCTCTCACACTGGGGTGCGCGCCCTTTCTGCTGCATTGCGTCCACGTAAGTCGACCCTGGGTTGGTGATACCTCTCGTAACAGCTAGAATCGCTTGTGGCGGTAGTCACATGGGGGTGTGCATACTGTTCGACAGCATCGGATGTAGCGGAGGTCACCATGGGTTCAGCTGTTCGCGCCACGGATTACGACGTCTTGATCGTCGGTTCGGGCTTCGGCGGAAGTGTCACCGCGCTGCGCCTGGTGGAGAAGGGATACCGCGTCGGCATCCTGGAAGCCGGGCAGCGCTTCGAGGACAAGGACTTCGCGAAGAACAGCTGGGACCTCAAGCGTTTCCTGTGGGCTCCGAAGCTCGGCCTCTACGGCATCCAGCGCGTGCACCTGCTGCGCGACTGCCTCATCCTCGCCGGTGCCGGAGTCGGCGGCGGCTCGCTGAACTACGCGAACACCCTCTACAAGCCTCAGGCACCGTTCTTCGAGGACAAGCAGTGGGCGCACATCACCGACTGGAGCAGTGAACTCTCCCCGTTCTACGACCAGGCCACCCGCATGCTCGGCGTCGTGCGCAACCCGCACATGACCCCCGCCGACGAGGTGATGAAGTCGGTTGCCGAGGACATGGGCGTTGCCGACACCTTCATTCAGACCCCGGTGGGCGTGTTCTTCGGAGACGAGCCCGGCAAGACCGTCCCGGACCCGTACTTCGGCGGCGCAGGTCCCGAACGCACCGGATGTATCGAGTGCGGCGAGTGCATGACCGGTTGCCGCCACGGAGCCAAGAACACCCTGCTGAAGAACTACCTCGGCCTGGCCGAGCGCGCAGGAGCCGAGATCGTGCCGATGACGACCGTCACCGGTCTCGTTCCGCGATCCGACGGCACCTGGGACGTCGACACCGAACGCACCGGCGCTCGGCTTCGCAAGGGGCGCAAGACCTACAGCGCAGCCAATGTCGTTCTCGCCGCAGGCACCTGGGGCACGCAGAACCTACTGCACAAGATGAAGGACACGGGTGCGCTGCCCCGTCTGTCGGACACGCTCGGGGAGCTGACGCGCACCAACTCCGAGTCGATCGTCGGAGCGGCCAAGCTGGCGGTCGATCCGAACATGGACCTCACCCGCGGAGTCGCGATCACGTCCTCGTTCCATCCCAGCCCCAACACCCACATCGAACCGTGCCGCTACGGCAAGGGCTCGAACGCGATGGGCATGCTGCAGACGTTGATGACCGACGGCGGCGGAAAAATCCCACGGTGGCTCAAGTTCGTGTTCGCGCTGATCGCGCATCCGATCCAGTTCGTCCGCGTCGTCAACGTCCGGCACTGGAGCGAGCGCACCATCATCGCGCTGGTGATGCAGAACCTCGACAACTCGATCACCACGTTCACCAAGCGCGGGCCGTTCGGCCGCAAGATCTCGAGCAAACAGGGTCACGGTGAGCCCAACCCGACCTGGATCCCCGAGGGCAACGACGCCACCCGCCGCATCGCCAAGAAGATCGGCGGCGTCGCAGGGGGTACCTGGGGTGAACTGTTCAACATCCCACTCACGGCCCACTTCCTGGGCGGCTGCGCCATCGCCACGGACTCCGAGCACGGCGTCATCGATCCGTACCACCGCGTCCACGGCTACCCGACGCTCAGTGTGGTCGACGGGGCCGCCGTCTCGGCCAACCTCGGAGTGAACCCGTCGCTGACCATCAGCGCGCAGGCCGAGCGTTCCGCGGCACTGTGGCCGAACAAGGGCGAGCTGGATCTCCGTCCGGCACAGGGGCTGCCGTACCAGCGTCTCGATCCGATCGCCCCGAACTCTCCGGTCGTCCCGGTGGATGCTCCGGGCGGTCTGCGACTGCCGATCGTGGAGATTCGGTCGGGTTCCTCGGCGATGCCCGTCGAGCATTCGGGTGTTGCATGAGTGCTGGAACAGTCCCACTAGACTGACCCGGTGACCGACTCCTCTGCACACGATCCCGCACACGCACGCCCGGTTCTCGTCGTCGATTTCGGCGCCCAGTACGCGCAGTTGATCGCCCGCCGTGTGCGCGAGGCCAACGTGTACTCCGAGGTGATCTCGCATACCGCGACGGCCGAGGAGATCGCGGCGAAGGACCCTGTCGCGCTTGTGCTTTCCGGTGGACCCTCCAGCGTCTACGCCGAGGGTGCGCCCGAGCTCGACTCCGCTCTCCTCGACCTCGGCATCCCCGTGTTCGGCATCTGCTACGGATTCCAGGCCATGGCCCAGGCCCTCGGCGGAACCGTCGAACACACCGGAACGCGGGAGTACGGACGCACTCAACTCAGCGTGGACGGCGGTCGTCTGCACGACGGTCTGCCCGCAACGCAGCCGGTCTGGATGAGTCACGGTGACGCGGTCACCGCGGCCCCGGAAGGCTTCACGGTCACGGCCACCAGCGCAGGCGCGCCGGTGGCTGCCTTCGAGAACGAGGGCAAGCGCATGGCGGGCGTGCAGTATCACCCCGAGGTTCTGCACTCCCCGCACGGGCAGCAGGTGCTCAGCCGATTCCTGCACGAAACAGCGGGCATCGCCCCGGATTGGACTGCGGCCAATATCGCCGACGCTCTGGTGGACGCAGTGCAGGAGCAGGTGGGCCCCACTGGCAAGGCCATCTGTGGCCTCTCGGGCGGCGTCGACTCCGCGGTGGCGGCGGCACTGGTGCAGCGGGCCATCGGTGACCGTTTGACCTGTGTCTTCGTCGACCACGGACTGCTGCGCGCCGGCGAGCGGGAGCAGGTGCAGCAGGACTTCGTGGCCGCGACCGGAGCCAAGCTCGTCACGGTCGATGCGGTCGACACCTTCCTCGGCGCGCTCGAGGGCGTCTCCGACCCGGAGGAGAAGCGCAAGATCATCGGCCGGGAGTTCATCCGGAGCTTCGAAGGTGCTGTGGCCGAGGTGCTGGGCGAGAACGCCGAGCACGGCGACGCCGTCGAGTTCCTGGTGCAGGGCACGTTGTACCCGGATGTCGTCGAGTCCGGCGGCGGGTCCGGTACCGCGAACATCAAGAGTCACCACAACGTCGGCGGACTGCCGGACGATCTGCAGTTCGCCCTGGTCGAGCCGCTGCGTGCGCTGTTCAAGGACGAGGTGCGTGCAGTCGGACGCGAACTGGGATTGCCCGAGGACATCGTCGGCAGGCAGCCGTTCCCCGGACCCGGCCTGGCGATCCGCATCGTCGGTGAGATCACCCGCGACCGTCTGAACACGCTCCGTCATGCCGATTCCATTGTCCGAGAAGAACTTACGGTCGCGGGATTGGATCAGCAGATCTGGCAGTGCCCGGTGGTGCTGCTGGCCGATGTTCGCAGCGTCGGAGTGCAGGGCGATGGCCGTACCTACGGGCACCCGATCGTGCTGCGTCCGGTGTCGAGCGAGGACGCGATGACGGCGGACTGGACCAGGCTGCCGTACGACGTGTTGGAAACGATCTCGACTCGGGTGACCAACGAGGTTCCGGAGGTCAACCGAGTCGTTCTCGACGTCACCAGCAAGCCGCCGGGCACCATCGAGTGGGAGTGACGGCGTCAGCTCTTTCTGCTGGGGCCCAGTAGAAGCGCGAAGCCCACGACCACCGCGGCTACGACGAACACCCAGCGGAACTGGACGTCGCCCAGTGCCGCGATCGCATCTCGGCCGATGAGTGCTGCGACCGAGACGACCATGGCAGCGAGGCCGGCGAGGAGCAACAGAGCCGAGGGCCCGCGTCGGCTGGAGGTGTGATCCTCGGTGTCGGAATCGCTGCTGCCGTGGTCAAGTCCGATGCGGTCGGTCTTGTTCTTCTTCACGGGTTCTCCACCTTCAGTTCGCCGAGTGCCAGATCGCCCACGATTGTCAGAACCGGAGTATCGGTGGTGCCAGGACCGAAGCGTGTCTCGGTGGGGCACTGACCGATCGCCGCCTCGCACTCCACGATCACGTTCATCGAAGCGGGCACGGTGACCGACGCGCTGCCCAGCGCCACATCGATCTCGACGGTGTGGTCTTCGGCGAGTTCGAGGCCGGTGAGGTCGAGGTTCAGCTCGCCGGCCCCGACGTCGTAGGAGGGGTCGAGCTCGGCGGCGGTGAGTGGGGCGATCGTCTGATTCCCTGGCACTCTGTTGTTCAGGTCCACCGGACCGACCGCCGACGCCAGAACGACGAAGCCGGCCAATGGTGCTGCGACCACCAGCAGTCCGTAGCCCTTGCGTAGGAACGCGCCCGATACGAGTCCCACAGAGATGACTGCCAGAGCGACGGCACCGACACGGCCCGGTGATGCCCAGTCTCCTCCGGTAGCCGAACCGACTGCTGCGGTGACTGCGGCAGCGAGCAGAGCCAGGCCGAGAAAGCTTGCCGTCCAACGTGATCGGCGCTTGCGTTCGATCGCCGCAGGCGGAAAGGTGCCAGCCGGTTCGGGAAGATCCCAGGCGAACGGGGCCACACCGAGCGGATCCCACGACGGGGGAGTCACGGTCGGCAGGTCGGTGGGCAGGTCGGCCGGCTTCTCGGCGGATGCGGTCGACTTGCTCAGGTTCACGGTGAGCGCGTCGGCGTCGATGCCGTTGTGCTCGATGGGCTTCGGCGTCGGAACGTAGCTTTTCGGCAGGGTCGTGTACGGGGTGTAGCGCTCGTGCTGGAACTGTGGCGGACGATACTGCGCGGCCGTCCACTGCTCGGCCGATGTGCTGGTCGAGCCGAAAGGCATCGGAGCGTAGCGATTACGGGAGAACTCCGCCGTCCGCATGTACGGCGGCGGCTCCGGGCACCGTTGGTGCAGCAGCCACAGTCCACCGAGCATCGCCACCAGTGAGATCAGCCCCGAACCGCCGAGTCCGACACCTACCGGGCCGATGGTCGACACCGCGATGACCAAGGCCACTGCCACGACCACCATCTTGGTCGTCGAATCGGAGCTGTTCCCACGCCCGACCAGCGACTCCGCACCCGACGACGTATCACCGGCGCGGTTGAGCACCAGCCACCCCGCCAGATACAGCACGATGCCGGTACCGCCGAACAAGGTGGAGACGACGAACGCGATCCGAATCAGAACGGGGTCGACGTCGTAGCGGTAGCCGATACCGGCCGCAACACCCGCCACATGCCCGCGTTGCGGCAAGCGGTGCGGACGGGTGCGCCACATCTGCTGAAGTTGATCCGAGACGGTCACGTTGCTCATGCCAATCATCGTGGCGGTGCCGGTCGAGAAACACATCAGGGATACCCCTGATATCCACCCCGAGCGTGATCGGACGTCGGTGAACGCGCGAAAACATCAGGGCGAACCCTGATGCGACACCGACCCGGTCCGTGCCAGGATCGAGGCGTGCACCCTGTCGACAATCCACCCGTTGACGCCGCCCGCAACACATCTTCCGAAGCCGGCGACGTGCCGGTCACCCATGCCGCTCCTGTTTTCCCTGTCGCTTCTGCAGGCTCCGCTCCTGCCGCCTTCCAACGACGCGGCGGCGGACGCATCGTCGGCGGCGTCGCAGGTGGTCTCGCCGACCACCTCGGCGTCGACGTGTTCAAGGTCCGGGTCGCATTCGCACTGCTCGCCGCGTCGGCCGGTGCCGGAATTGCCGCCTACGGACTGATCTGGATGTTCACGCCCGCGGGCGAGGACACTGCGCACCCGAGTGCCGCCGAACGTCAGCGTGCGCTCGGGTTGGCTGCCATCGGTCTCGGCCTCGCCGTCGGGCTCGCCTGGCTACTCAGCGGCACCGCTGCTTCGGTCATCGTGCCGGTCATCGTCGTGGTGATCGGTGCTGCCCTGGTGTGGCGCGAGTTCGACTCCGAGGGCCCGCGAACGGCTCTGGGGCTCCCCAAGCATCCGACCGTGTTGAGTTGGGCGAGGGTCGTCGGCGGAGCGACGTTGATCGTGCTCGGTCTCGCCGTGGTGGTGCTCGCCCGCGTCGATCTGGCGGCGCTGCGCTCGTCCTTGCTGGCGGTGGTGGTCACTCTCGTCGGCGTCGGCCTGTTGACGGTTCCCATCTGGTTGCGCACCTGGCGTGCGCTCGGTGCCGAGCGGTCTGCGCGCATCCGCAACGACGAACGCGAGGAAATCGCGTCGCACCTGCATGATTCGGTGCTGCAGACACTGGCCCTGATCCAGAAGCAGTCCGATCGTCCACAGGAGGTGATGCGGTTGGCGCGCGGCCAGGAGCGTGAACTACGCAAGTGGCTGTTCGACGGCGGCGACACCGACAACTCGAACTTGTCCGATGCGCTCGAGACCATCTCCGGTGAGGTCGAGGATCAGCACGGTGTCACCGTCAGACCGATCACGGTCGGTGACGTGCAACTACTGCCCGACGACGTCGAATCCGGCCTGTCCAGGGAAAGTTTCACCGCTCTGCTGGGTGCAACCCGAGAAGCACTGGTCAACGCGGCCAAGCACTCCGGTGAGACCAATATCGACCTGTACGCCGAAACCGAACCGGACCAGGTCAGTGTTTTCGTTCGCGACCGCGGCACCGGATTCGACGAGTCCGCGGTACCCGAGGATCGACAGGGCCTGGCAAAGTCCATTCGGGGACGCATCGAGCGCCGCGGCGGCACGGTGCAGGTACGGTCGACCGTCGGCAAGGGAACCGAAGTGCGAATCTTCATGCCCCGCAACGGTGCCTCCGTGACCACCGAATCATCCGAATCCACCCAGCAGGAGCAGCCGACGTGACCGAACCTTTCCGCGTTTTCCTGGTCGACGACCATGCGGTGTTCCGTTCCGGTGTGCGAGCCGAACTCGGCCGCGAGGCGGACATCGAGGTAGTCGGGGAAGCGGGAGGCGTCGCCGAGGCGGTCTCGGGAATCGAATCGACCAAGCCGGACGTGGTGTTGCTCGACGTGCACATGCCCGACGGCGGCGGCGTGGCCGTGTTGAACCGTATCTCCGAGGGGCCGGTGTGTCTCGCTCTGAGTGTGTCCGACGCCGCCGAGGACGTCATCGCCGTCATCCGTGCCGGGGCAAGGGGATACGTCACCAAGACGATCTCCGGCTCTGAGCTCGCCGACGGTGTTCGACGCGTCGCCGGGGGAGATGCCGTGTTCAGCCCCCGCCTGGCCGGGTTCGTCCTCGACTCGTTCACCGGTCGCAGCGCCGCTCCGGAGCCCCCGCTGGATCCGGAACTGGATTCGCTGACGCCCCGTGAACTGGAGGTGCTGCGGTTGTTGGCCCGCGGGTACACCTATCGTGAGATCGCCGAGGATCTGTTCATCTCGGTCAAGACCGTCGAGACGCACGCCTCGAACGTTCTCCGAAAGACTCAGCAGTCCAACAGGAATGCGCTCACCAGATGGGCGCACAAGCGTCGAATCGACTAGGTGACCGGATCTCGCTTGACCTTCGACCTACCCGAAGCCTCAGGATTTCCCCATGACTGATTCGGACCAAGAATTCCTGACCATCGGTGTGTTCGCTCGCGCGAGCGGGCTGACCCCCAGTGCCCTTCGCTTCTACGACGACTGTGGGTTGCTCGTGCCGGCATCCATCGACGCCAAGTCCGGCTATCGCTACTACACCCGAGCACAAGCGAAGCGAGCGAACATCATCCGCCAACTCCGCGAAATCGGCATGCCGCTCGACACCGTGGCCTCCGCCCTCGACGGCGACGGAGCTGCAGCGGTGGAGATGGTGGATCGGCACGTCGAGGAGCTTGCCGCGCGCGCCCGGGCAGCAGCCGAGGCTGCGGTCTCCATTCGCCGGTTGTTCGACGAAAAGTACTGCACAGCAACGGTATCTGCTGCCGACTTCGCGTCGGCGGTGGAACAGGTCGCGTCGGCGGCCGGAACGAGCGAGGAGTTTCCGGTGCTGCGGGGCGTGTTGGTCGAGGTGGACGGTGGCACTGTCACGCTCACCGCGACGGATCGGTACCGACTCTCCACTCGAAGCCTCGTCGCGCAGAGCTCACCCGGTGCATCCTGGTCGCGTATCGCAGCGGTCGGCTCCCTCGGGTCTCTACCCGCGTCGGGGAACTGTGCGTTGACGGCAACCGACGACGCGATGATGCTCGAGTCCGAAGGCGTCCAGCACACCGTGGATCTCGTCGACGGCGACTTCCCCGACTGGCGGACGATCGTCGACGGTCTGGCCCCGACTGCGACGCGGGTTGTGGTGCAACGAGATTTCGTTCCCCTCGACAGCGGCACGCTGCGGATCGACGCAGGCCCGGACGGCCTGACGGTCGAGGGTGTTGTCGTCCCCGCACGGGTCACCGGTACCGAGATGACGGTGTTCTTCGACGCGGCCGTCCTGCAGGCTGCCGTCGCATCGGCCGTCGGGCCGGACCTGATGCTCGATATCGCCGCGCCGGATCAGCCGATGCTGGTGCGGTCGGCAGTCGACGGCGCTCTGACGACGCTGGTGATGCCGGTTCTCGGCTGATCGATGGGCGACGTGCCCGAAAGTTCTCGGCTACATCGACTTTCGATGGCGGGTACTTGCCGATCCCATCGTCGACGCGTGGTTGCGGGTGCTGTCGGGTCGGGGGAAATCCGATGCGGAGATCGGTGTCGAGGGTCAGATCACAAGCATGATCACCAGAACGAGAACGACCACGACGGCGAGCACGAGTGCTGCGAGGATTGCGGTCGACGGAATCGACGTTCGATCGCCGATGACGTCCTCGATCCGCATCAGGACGTCGTCGATCGGGTTCTTCTTCTTTTTCGGCAGGTCGAACGGTGGTGGCGAATACGTGGACGGGACCGGATTGGCTTGGCTCTCACCGGGTTGCACGGCCGGTAGGCCCGCGATGGTTCTGCCGAACTCCCGCGACGGACGGCGAGATTCGGAGACCGGTGTCGAGCGCCTGGCCCATGCCGGGACCACACCGTCCGCAGATGTCAGCGGTGCCCCGCGCAGTTGAGCTATGGTGCCGCGCTTGCTGATCGCGGCGACGATGATCTCGTCGCGCGCCTGCGCCATGGTGGGGCGTCGGGCAGGATCGGGCTCGAGCATGTGCAGCAACGGTCCCGTGAGATCGCCGCTGCGGGTGGGAGCGATGATCTGCCCCTTGGCAACTCGGTGCAGCAGTGCGATCGAATCGTGATCGATGTCGAACGGCGGTTTGCCTTCCATGGCCGTGTACAGCGTTGCGCCGAGGGAGAATACGTCGCTGGACGCGGTGGGGTCCTGTCCGCGCGCGACCTCGGGGGCGAAATATGCCGGGGTGCCGGTGATCACACTGTCGTCGGCTTCTTCGACGTCTCCCTTGGCGCGGGAGATGCCGAAGTCGCTGATCTTGACGATGCCCAGATCCTTGCCGCGATCGGCGATCAGAATGTTGCCAGGCTTGATGTCGCGGTGCACGATTCCGGCCTCGTGCGCCTCGGTCAGTGCATCGGCGATCTGTGCGCCGATCTGAGCGACCTCGAACGGTGGTAGCGAATCGGTGGTGCCGAGGGCCTGCGCGAGACTGCGCGAGGACAGGTATTCCATGACCAACCACGGCTCACCGTCGACGAGAGCGACGTCGTGCATCGCGATGGCGTGCGGGCTGGAGAGTCGGGCAGCGATGCGTCCCTCGCGCATGGCCCGGTTGCGTACTTCCTCGGCCTGCTGAGGGGTCAGTCGAGTGGTGGACGTGACCTGCTTGACGGCCACCTGACGGTGCAGAAGTGTGTCGGTGGCGAGCCATACCGCGCCCATGCCTCCACCGCCGAGTTTGCCGGCCAGGCGGTATCTGCCTGCCAGGAGGTAGTCGGGCCCGACGCCCCGTCGAACACGCTGCTGATCCGTCACGTCCACAGGTTAGTTGACGATGGCGGGACGTGCCTGCAGCCACGGAACGGAGGCATCTACCAGGGGCTTCGGCATCACCTTGACGAGTTGCCGTCCGAGCGGCTTTACTGAGTGCAGATCGAAATTGTGTTCGAATGCGCCACTTCCCGCGTCCGTCGAACACCGAAGTTTCGGCTCGATTTTCTACGCCGCGAAGGGGAGTGACATGACTGTATCGGGAGCTTCTGTCACGCCGGATGCGCTCGACGGGTTGTCGCTGCCGGAGCGTGTCGCGTTGCTGCGTAGCAGGATGGCTGCCGTGCCCTCGCGGGGCGAAACGGCGTCGGTACGCATCGAGAATTCGGTCCCCGATCCCGATCCCGTTCGCTCGGATCGGGGCGAGGCCGAGCCGGTGCGTGCGGTCCGTCAGCGGTCCGTCCTTCCGGTGCCCTCTGCGCTGATCGACGTGCTGCCGCACGGTGGGCTGGTGCGTGGAACGGTGGCCTCGGTGTCCGGTGCAGGCTCGTTGCTGATCGGTTTGGTGGCTGCCGTGACAGGTGCCGGTGGGCATGTCGCCGTCATCGGGCAGCCTCGTTTCGGAGTTCTCGCCGCGGTGGAGATGGGCGCACAGCTGAGCAAACTGGCTCTGATTCCCGATCCGGGCCCCGATCCGGTGGAAGTGGCGGCAATCCTGCTCGACGGTGTGGACCTCGTGGTGCTCGGTCTCGGTGGCATGTCCGTATCACCCACTCGGGCCAGAGCTGTGGTGGCCAGGGCACGGAGCAAGGGTTCTACGCTGCTGGTGACCGATGGACACTGGGACGGGGCAGAACTACGACTGGACGCGTCGGTGCACGGTTACGACGGTCTGGGTACCGGTCGGGAGCTGGGACGCGGCCGGCTCCGCGGCGTCCGATTGTCGGTGTGCGCGCGCGGCAAGGCGATGCGCCCCCGCACCGTTCGACTCGACCTGCGTTCGGAGAACGGCCGCATCGAGTGGCATGCCGAGGGGCGCGAACAGAATCCGTTGTCGATCGCGGTCTCGACATGAGCATCGACCGCTCCAGCCGTGTTCATGCCAACCGTGTTCTGGCTCTGTGGTGCCCCGATTGGCCTGCCGTTGCAGCAGCTGCCCAGGCCGATCTCCCTGCGACGCATCCGGTGGTCGTCACCTCGGCCAATCGGGTCGTCGCGTGCTCGGCGACGGCACGGGCATCGGGCATCAAGCGCGGCCTGCGCCGTCGGGAAGCGCAGGCGCGGTGCCCGGAAGTGCATGTCGCTCTGGCTGATACCGATCGTGATGCGCGACTGTTCGAGCCCGTGGTCTCGGCGATCGCCGCCATCGCACCGGGAGTCGAAGTACTGCGACCGGGCCTGCTGGTTCTTTCTGCCCGCGGCGTCGGACGGTATTTCGGTACCGAGCATCGGGCCGCGGAACGGCTGATCGACGAAGCGTCGGCTGCCGGAGTGGAATGTCAGATCGGTATCGCCGACGAGCTGTCCACCGCGGTCGTCGCTGCGAGGTATGCGCAGGTGGTGCCGCGCGGCGGGGGTGCAGGCTTCCTCGCGCCGTTGCCGGTGGCGGAACTCTCGGCGGAACCGAGCATGTCTGCTGCCGATCGCGGCGAGCTGGTGGATCTGTTGCGGCGCTTGGGTCTACGAACCATCGGCGACTTCGCTGCACTGTCTCCGGGGGATGTGGCGTCCCGGTTCGGTACCGACGCGGTGTTGGCGCATCGCAGTGCACGAGGCGAGCCCGAGCGTCCGCCGTCGGCCAGGGCTCTTCCACCCGACCTGGATGTGGAGTACCTGTGCGACCCGCCGATCGATCGAGTCGACGCCGCTGCCTTCGCCGGGCGCGGCCTGGCCGAGCAGCTGCACACCAAGCTTGCCGCCGCTGCCGTTGCGTGTACTCGGCTGCTGGTGCATGCCAGTACCGGTAACGGTGAGAACCTGTCGCGGATCTGGCGCTGCGCGGAGCCGTTGACGCCGGAAGGAACAGCCGATCGTGTGCGGTGGCAACTGGACGGCTGGATCACCGGGCGCAGCGAGAACAAGCCGACGTCCGCGATCACCGTGCTGCGGCTCGAACCGATCGAAGTGGTGGCCGCAGGTGAGCTGCAACTGGGGTTGTGGGGCAGTGTCGGCGACGAGGACGAGAGGGCGCGTCGGGCGTTGGTGCGCGTGCAGGGTCTGCTCGGTGGCGAATCGGTGCTCGGTGGTGTGCTCAGTGGGGGTCGTGGGCCGTCCGAGCGGATCACGTTGCGTCCGCTCGGCGACGAATTGGTGCCGATATCCGACCCGTCGGCTCCTTGGCCGGGACGGCTACCCGAGCCTGCTCCGGCGGCAGTGATCGAGACACGTCCGACAGTGACGTTGATGAATCGAGCGGGAACCGGAATCGGCGTCACCGATCGTGGTGTGTTCGATGCGCCCCCGTCGCGGTTGCGCTGGGGCACCAAGGAATGGGCGTTGACGGGTCTGGCCGGACCGTGGCCGGTGGACGAGCGATGGTGGGACAGTGGCCACGCGGCGACGGGTCCGACGGCGCGAGCCCAGGTGGTGCTCGACGACGAGAGGGCCCTGCTGCTGGTGTTCGACGAGGGTCGGTGGCGGGTGGAAGGAATCTACGAATAGCGGCACCGCTACCGTCGAGGGAATGCAGATGATGTCGGAGACGGTCGACCTCGATGGCGTCGATATCGCGTATCGCTCGTTCACCCCGCTGGGGCATGCGAACTCGGAATCGACACCGGTGATGCTGGTACACGGCATGGGCGGTGACAGCACAACCTGGGATCGGTTCACCCGGGCGCTCACCGCGCAGGGCCGCCGGGTGATCACCGTCGATCTGCGCGGGCACGGCAAGAGTGCGCACACGTCCACGTACGAGTTCGATTCCTTCGGGGCAGACCTGCTGGCCCTGATCGACCACCTCGGGCTGAACGAAGTCGATCTCGTCGGCCATTCCCTCGGCGGATATGCGGTCTCGCTCGTCGCGCAACGTCGCCCGGAGCTCGTTCGGCGTCTGGTACTCGAAGAGCTCCCGATACCGATCAGGCCGGGGGACGCTCCGCCGACGCTGACCGGCAAGATGCCGTCGATCACCGAGCTCTGGCACGCAGCGAGCAGCGTCGTTCTGCATCCCCGCGCGGTACTCGCCTTCGATCGCTCGATGACCGCCACTGCTCTCGAGCAGTTCCGTCGGCCGAATCCGCAGTGGTGGGAGTCGTTGGCCGACATCGCTGCTCCGACGTTGGTGCTTCGCGGCGGTCCCGGCGGCATGGTCGATCCGGAACGACTGGACGCGATGGTCTCCGAGATCTCGACCTGCCGCGTCGAGGCGTTTCGCACCGGACACAGCATTCATCGTGACGGCTACTCGGCGTTCGAGGCCACCGTCCTCCCGTTTCTGACGCACTAGTGTCTTCGGACATGACACCGAGTGCGCTGGATCGCAGGATGCTGGGCTGGTCGGCACTGTTCGTCGTATCCCAGGCCAACATCGCCCGACTGCTCGGCCCAGCAGCTCCGAAAGTGCTTGCCGTGCAGACGGCGTGGTCCGCCGAGCGTTATCGGCAGATCCTGGCGAGCATGGACGAGACCGAGATCGCCCGGTTCCGCAGCCACTATCTGCCCGATTTCGTCCATCCGGCGATCTACGCCGTTGCATTGCGTGCCGGCGCGAGGAGCCTGGCGGACAAGACGCCGCTGAGCCCTGCGGCGACGACTGCATTGGCCGTCGCACCCGTGGCCTCTGCCGCCGGCGACTACATCGAGAACATCGTCGGACTGATTCTGGTGGACAACCGCGAACAGATCACCGACACCGTCGTTCGCGCCACCACCGTGGTCAGCACCGTCAAATGGGTGCTGGCCATCGGCACTCTGACACACCTGAGTCAGGGATTCCTGCGTGTCTGGGGAAAGGCACTGCTGCGCTGACCCCGCCGGTCACCAGCTGGTGCCGGGTACCAATCTGCCGGCGCGACGGATCACTTTGCCAATGCGAGCGCTCGGAGCTTTCGGATCGTAGGGCCGGACTCGGTAGGGCACCTTTCCGTCCTCGAGGGGTACCTGCGCTTCTCCTTTGGCAGCCGCGGATTCGGCGAACGTGCGGTAGTGCTGGTGCATCGTGCGGTCCTTGCCCTTGGGGGCGAAGATGGCTCCGAACTGTCCGAGCGTTCCCAGCGGCGTATCGATGCGTTTGGGCTTGTCGCTCAATGCGCGGATCACCATGGCCGCGGCCTTCTCCGGTGAGAACACCGGGCCGACGTTCTTGTCGCCCGTCGGGGTGATCATCGGAGTGTCCACCAGCGGCATGTGGATCGTGGTGTACGTGATTCCGTCCGAGAGTGTTTCTGCCGCAGCAACATCGGTGAACCCGTCGAGCGCTGCCTTGCTGGCGACATAGGCGGAGAACCGTGGGGGGTGTCCCAGGACGGCAGCGCTGGAGATGTTGACCACGTGCCCGAACTGACGTTCACGCATGTGTGGCAGCAGCGCCAGCACCAACCGAATTGCCCCGAAGTAGTTGACGGCCATGGTGCGCTCGTAATCGTGCAACCGATCGGTGGACCGATAGAGCGAGCGGCGGATGGATCGCCCGGCATTGTTGACCAGCATGTCGACATGACCGTGTTCGCTCAGAACGGTTTCCACGGTGTGCTCGACCGACTCGCTGTCGGTCACGTCGCACGGGTAACCGTATGCAGTGCCACCTGATTCGCGAATTCTTTCGACCACTTCGTCGAGTTGATCCTGCCCGCGTGCGAGAAGAATGACCACTGCGCCCTTGCGTGCGGCCGCCTCGGCACTGGCCCGGCCGATGCCGGAGGAGCCGCCGGTGATGATGATGTGACGACCGAACAGTGGCCCGCGCGGATCGTTTCGGCGATTGCGCTTGGGGTCGAAGTTCTCCCGCCAGTAGGTCCACACGCGATCGGCGTACGTGCGCAGTGGAGGCGGTGCAATCGAGCTGCCCTGCAATGCTTTCTGTGTCGCTGCCGACTCGAACACCGTGGGCAGGGTCAAGTGCTCGAGCATCACCGGAGGTACGCCGAGATCACGGAGGGCGGCGTCGCGTTGCTTGCGTACGGCTCGGTACTTGGGGGAGACGACCGGAGCGACCAGTGCACCCGGTATGTCGACGATCTTCGCTCGCGATCCGGCTGCCGACGAAAATGCGGAATACACCTCGGCCATGGATTGCGGACTCGTGTTCACCAGATGGAACACGCTGCCGGAAGAAGTGTTTCGATGTACGAGCTCGACGATGGCGTCGGCGACGTAATCGACCGGAACGAGGTTGGTGGAGCCCATCTTCGGCACCGTGATCGGTATGGCAGAAGGCAGCGTGGCAAGTTCGGCGAAGAACGGGAAGAAGTAGTACGGGCCGTCCACTTTGTCGATCGCACCGGTCTCCGAGTGGCCGATGATCGCGGCGGGCCGGTAGACCCGCCAGTCCACAGCGCTGTCTCGCACCAGCTTCTCGGACTCGAATTTGGTGCGGTGATATGCCGTCGGAAAGGCTTGACCGAGGTCGAAGTCGTTCTCCGAGAACGTTCCTCGGTGATCGCCCGCGACGGCGATCGACGAGATGTGGTGCAGGCGAGCCCCCGTCTTCTCGGCGAGACGAATCACCGAGGCCGTTCCGGCGACGTTGGTCGGGGTCTGCTCGTCGCCCGCGGTCAGATCGTAGACGGCTCCGAGATGGAGGATGTGGTCGATGTCGGAAGGCACGTCTCGGAGTCCGAGCGCCGGCTCGGTGAGGTCGCCGACCAGCGGGTGAATTCGGTCGCCGCCGTCGAGGTGCTGTGCCAGTCGCTCGAGCCGCGCCACCGAACTCGGACGCACCAGCACGTGGATTGCCGCGAGTGCATCGCGGTCGAGCAATCGGGGCAGCACGTTCTTCCCGAGAAACCCGGTACCGCCGGTTACGATGAAGTTCGCCATGCGAGCCGACCCTACTCCGAAGTAAGTTCCGGTGCTAGTGCCCGATACCGGCTTTTTCGTGCACTTTCTTCATCCAGGCGGGTGCCCACCAATTGGCCTCGCCCATGAGTTTGACCAAGGACGGAACCAGCAACATACGGATGATCGTCGCGTCGATGATCAGAGCCAGAATGACTCCGACGCCGAGGAACTTCATGATCGACAGACCCGAGATGGTGAAGGCACCGGTGACGACGATCAGAATCAACGCCGCCGCAGTGACGATGCGTCCGGTGCGTTGGGCACCGAAGATCACCGCTTCCTCGGTAGTCGCTCCCGCCGCGCGGGCCTCGACCATGCGCGACATCAGGAACACCTCGTAGTCGGTCGACAAGCCGAAGATGACTGCGAGGATGAGAACGACGAACGTCGACTCGAGCGGTCCTGGGGTGACGCCGAGCAGGGAGGCTCCGTGGCCCTCTTGGAACACCCACGTGAGTGCGCCGAAGGTTGCGCCCAGGCTCAGTCCGGCCATCAGTACGGCCTTGACGGGCAGCACGATCGAGCCGAACGCGAGGAACAGCAACACCAGCGTCGAGACGACCATGATGGCGATCATCACCGGTAGCCACTTCGCGATTGCAGCATTGCCGTCGTCGACGTTGGCTCGTCCACCGCCGACGAGTATCTCGGTGCCGTCGGGAGGGGCAATCGAGCGCAGTGCAGACACTGCCTCGGATTGAGATTCGGCCTCGGTCAGGCCGCCGGTCGGCTCGCTGTAGGACGCCTGAAGTGTCACGAAATCGTCTTTGGAGCCCAGGAATTCGGCGCGAGCGATACCCGGTGTGGATTCCACAGCCGAGGTGAGGGATGCGATGGGTGCGCCCTGAGGCTTGACGCCGTCCAGGCCGCGAAGAACCACGGTGGCACCCTCGCCGGTGGATTCGAAGTCGGTGCCGAGCGTCTCGAACGCCATGCGCGCAGGATTGTCCTTCGGCAGCGCCGTGTAGTCGACCTCGCCGAGTGAGACTTTCAGGATCGGGGTGGCGATGATCAGCAACCCGGCGACGATGACGGCCGCGACGATTCCCGGATGCTTCATCACGCGGGTGACGACGCCGCCCCAGAACTTGTGTGCCCGTGCATCGCTGCGATCGGACGCGGTACGCGACCACGTCCAGGAGTTGATGCGGGGGCCGAGAATCGCGAGCAGTGCCGGAATCACCGTCAGGGACAGGACGGCCGCGCTCGCCACCGCCGCCATGGCCCCGAACCCGAGGGATCGGATCACCGCCTGCGGGAAGACGAGCATGCCCGCGAATGCGCAGATCAGCAGCAGTCCGGAGAAGACGACGGTCTTGCCTGCGGTGGACACCGTGCGGACGGTCGCGTCGAACGGCGTCGACCCGCCGCGTAGTTCCTCGCGGAATCTGCTGACGATGAACAGTCCGTAGTCGATGGCAAGGCCGAGCCCCAGTAGCGACGCGACATTGATGGAGAACGAGCTGACTTCGGTGAACTCGGTGAGCACCCGCAGGATGGCCAGTGAACTGAGCACGCTGAGGATGCCGACGAACACCGGGACCGCTGCGGCGACGACGCCGCCGAAGATG
>NZ_LVCU01000358.1:0-12118 GCF_001647185.1 Rhodococcus sp. EPR-147 | reverse complement strand
GAACTCCAGCAACAGCTGCAGCTTGTCCTGCCCCTCCACCGCGGCGAAGTCCTCGACTATCTCGGCCAGGGATTCCGGCAAGGCGCTCATCGTGTGGCCGGAGCCGATCCGGGCTCCTCGCCCTTGGCGATCGGGACGCGAACGGCGTTGCCCCATTCGGTCCACGAGCCGTCGTAGTTGCGCACCGACTGGTACCCGAGCAGATGGGTCAACACGAACCAGGTGTGGCTCGAACGCTCACCGATCCGGCAGTAGGCGATCACGTCGTCGGTGGCGGAGGTACCGGAGTATATATCGTCCAGTTCCGTGCGAGACCGGAACCGTCCGTCCGGTGCGGCTGCCTTGGCCCAGGGGATGCTCACGGCGGTGGGGATGTGACCTCCGCGCAGTGCACCTTCTTCTGGGTAGTCGGGCATGTGGGTGCGCTCGCCGGTGTACTCGGCGGGGGAGCGAACGTCGATCAGCGGCACCGTTCCGAGCGAGCCGAGAACATCGGAGGCGAACGCACGAATGGGTGCATCGTCGCGTTCGATCACCGGGTAGTCGGTGGCGGGGAACTCGGGCACGTCGAGGGTGGTGTCGCGGTTCTCCGACAACCAGGCGTCGCGGCCACCGTCGAGCAGACGCACGTCCTGATGTCCGAACAGCGTGAAGACCCACAGTGCATACGCGGCCCACCAGTTGCTCTTGTCGCCGTACACGACGATGGTGTCGTCCCGGGAAATGCCTTTGCGGCTCATCAGTTTCGAGAACTGCTCGCCGTCGATGTAGTCGCGGGTGACCGGATCGTTGAGGTCGAGATGCCAATCGATCTTGACCGCGCCGGGAATGTGGCCGACGTCGTAGAGCAACACGTCCTCGTCGGATTCGACGACCCGAAGGCCGGGGGTACCGAGATGAGCGGAGAGCCATTCGGTCGATACGAGACGATCCGGATGCGCATAGTCGGCGAACGTTGCGTTGGAATCGGTTTGTACAGGCACGTATCGGCTCCTACGGAAGATATTCGGCTGGCGGCCCGCCCGGGGGTGGACGGTCTGCACTGTCGATCCTATGCGGAACCTCTGTCACGGGGCAGGAGTGGAGCCCGCGGAACGACTTCTATCAGGGCAGGAGTGGAGCCTGCGGAACGACTTTGTCAGGGCGTCAGGGCAGCGCTCTCGGGTTTCGCTGTGGAGACCCGCAGGAGGGCGACGAGTTCGGCGGTGAACGCATTCATCACCGAGTGTGCCTGTGCAGTGTCGGGAAATCGTGACCGCAATGCCAGGCCCGACGTGGTGCGCGAAACCCAGAACTGCGCGTCGTCGGACACCGTGGCATTGCTGGTGTGGTGTGCATCGGTTCGGTCGAAGCGTTCGTGTCCACCGATTCTGGTGTAGTCGATGTACGACACCATGAACACGTCTCGACGCGACAAGGTGAACGCATCACCGAGGTTGTTCAGTACCTGGGGGATCGGAACGGTGCTCAGTGGCAGTGCTGCACGAAACGCTGTGTGGGCCGCGGTGATCGTGTCGGTGAGGTCGTGTTCTACCTCCACGGTCATGGGAGCGTTCGTGGTGAACCAGCCCAGTGCACGCGAGAATTGCTGCTGATGGCGGGTGTGCAACGGGAACAGGAACGGCACGCGGCTCGGTCCGCCTATCCCGGCGCACGCCTGCCCGATCGCAGCGACGACCCCGGCGAACATCCCGGCTCCGGAACGGGCGCAGAGCTCCGCGAAGTCGAGGGTGTGCTGCGCGTCGAGCAAGGGCGTGACAGTCGTTGCCTGAGGCGCGGTTTCACCCTCGGCGACGCCGAGGTCGAGCGGGAAACGCGGCGTGGTGCCACCGCACTCGGTGAGAAAGTTCGACCACCGCACCATGCGTTCGTCCGTGGGATCGACGAGTGGCTGGGTTGCTTCGACACGGCAGTACTCGACGAACCCACCGACCGGAGGCAGGGCTGCCTCCGGGTTCGACGGACAGCGGCGGTAGGCGTCGTACAGGGTGTTGATCTCGTCGACCACGACTGCGATCGACATGGCGTCGACGTTGGAATGATCGAAGGCGCACAACACCGTCGAGGTGTCCGGCCGATCGATTCCGAAACAGGTGTACGACGGGAATCGTCGTGCGTCGCAGTGTAGTTCGAGCGAATTTCGGAGGTGACTCCGGAGCATGGACCCTGACGAGAAGGTGGTTCGAGTGGTTTCCCTCATCTCGACCGCACCCGGTTCGTGAACCATCCGCTCGATTCCCGCCGCCGCGCGAACGAACGAACTACGCAGGGTGTCGTGTCGGTCGATCAGGCGCTCGAAGGCCCACCCCAAAGCGCGGGTGTCGAGCCTGCCCTGCACCTCGAAGGCTCCGGCAATCCAGACGCGCTCGGCTTCGTCCAGATCGCCGAGGTGAAACCGTTGGTTGAACGACGGCGGAACCGTCGACGGTTGCGGTTTCCCAGTGACGACGGCGGTGAACTCGACGACGGTGCCCGCGCGCGGGGTGTACTCAGTGATCGAGGTGACCCGCACCGGCCGGCTCCTGAACCAGATTTTCGAGCGTCAGATTGTAATCACCCTCGCGTGAAATGGTTTCCAGTACATGCGCCAGATGATCGTGGTACCGCTTCACCGCTGCGGCGGCAACGTCGGTATCAGGGGTCTGGGCCACCAGGTACAGGTGCTCACCGTCTCGGTTGATCCACATCGATGCGTTCGACGTCGAACCCTCGCCGGTGAAATGCTTCGCGCGCGTGTCCGCGTCTCGTCCGACGCCGGGGAACCAGCGAAAGTCGATGTACGAGAGCATGTTCGGACTCACTGCCAACTCGCTATCGAGAGTGCCGTCGGCGGCCAGCGCGCCCAGCACGGCGTGCACCGGAGCCTCCGCGATCTGCTTGGCCTGCTCGAAGCCTCGGTGGGCTCCAGCCGCGACGTCGGAGAACCTGTCGTGTCCCGCCACCTCGAATGCGACCGGAGCGAAGTTGACGAACCATCCCTGGGACTGTCCGTAGTCACCGTGATGCCGGGTGCTGAGCACGGTGATCCCGAAGTAGTCGGTGTTACCGGCCAACTCGAAGTCGGTGATCCCGACGGCGGCGAATATGCCGCTGCTCATCCGGGCCCCGGCGGCCTTGCATGCGGCGTCGAATGCAGCGGTCAGTTCTTTGCTCAACAGGTCGCGTTCGACGATGCGGACCGGAGCTTTCTCGCCGGGCGCGAGGCCGAGGTCGAGCGGGAACCGAGGCATCCGGCCGTCGTGTCGGGTGAAAATGTCTCGCCAGGCCGCGATTTCGGGAGAATCGGCTCCGAACGTCGCGGCTCGAGCCCGTTCGTCGGCGGCGTAGGCCAGATGACTACCTGCCTCTGCCGGGGTAGGTACGTCCGCGCCGGTCTCGAGTGCGTACAGATCGGCCAACTCGCTGATGACCAACGCTTGCGAGCCGCCGTCGGTGAATGCGTGATCTGCGCCGTAGTACAGGGTGAAGCTGCCGGGCCTGGCCACGACACCGACGACGAATCCGGGCCAGGCGTCCGCGGTCGCCTCGGACGAGAAGCGGCCCCGTACGTACCGTTGGAATCGGTCGTCGTCCGTGGTTTCTCCGGCGTCGGTCACCTCGAACGCCGCGACCTCGGGCGGGGCGAGATGCCGAACGACGTTGTTTCCCTCGACCTCGAACCAGCATCGAAGGCCCTCGTGACGTAGCACGTAGGCGGCCAGTGCGCGGCTCATCGCATCCGTGTCCACGTCACCGTCGATCTCGGTTGCCACCCCGGTGTACGCGGTGTGCACATCGCCACGTTCGCGGGCCGCCCACGCGGCCTTCAGGTGGTCCTCCTGGAGAAACGAGACCGGAGTCGAATCGACAGGTGCCGCTTGGGCACTCGCACGGGCAGCCGCAGTGGGGTGCCATTCGAGCAGTCGGCCGGGAGCAGGATTCCATCTGCCCATAGCGGTGATGATCATGGTCGCTTCATCCTCCTCGATAAGGGCCGCGGGCTGATTCGACGACTCACTCTGCGGCGACGGTCACCGACCGTGAGGCCGACGTGAGCACCGTATCGGTACCACTGTCGGAGTCGATCACTGCCGTCAGCACGGCGACGAACTCGGTGATGAAGCGGTGGACGTTGGTCGACGCGACATCCGAGCTGGGGAATCGCGCGGAGATGTTGAGCCCTTGGAGCGTCCGGTTGACCCAGAAGTAGACCTCGTCCTCGGCGTGGCAGTTGCTCCGCAGAGCCCGACCCTTGCGGTCCTGCCACTGCTCGGCGTCCGGGAGGAATCGAAGATCGATGTAGGACACCACGAATCGAGGAATTTCTGTCGACTCGAGGATCTGGGCGATCTTGGAGTACGGCATCCGTGCCAACCCCTTGTTCGCCGCGCCTGCAGTTGCTGCAGCCGCGACTGCCTCCCCGAAGGTGCGAGCGTCACCGAGCTCGATCTCCATGGGCAGAATCCCGACGTACCAACCCACCGCCGCGGCCCACTTCTGTTCGTCTCTGGTGTGCATCGGCATCACGGTGCGCAACGTCGTGCGACCGGACAGGCGGACGTTCGTCAGCGCCAGAGCGGCCAGTATTCCGGCCTGCATGTTGTACCCGGCGTTACGGCATGCAGCGTTGAAGGCATCCGACTGCTCGGAAGTCAGCAGCCAGGACGAGATGCTGCTCTGTGCGGCCGGGCCGGTGAGCGACCGGTCGACCGACACCGGAAGGGGAAATGCGGGAAAGCGTCCGTCCTCCACGGCCAGGAAGTCCTGCCAGGTGCGCACGGCGCTGTGGTCACCGGTCAGTGTCTCGCCGAGAGCCCTCTCGGACTGGCTGAAGTCCACATAGCTGCCGACCTCGGGCAACTGGGGGTCGATGCCTTCGAGGGCGTGCGCGTAGAGCTTGTCGATCTCGTTGATGGCGTAGATCTGGCTGTAGGCGTCCATCACCGAGTGGTCGGCGGCGAACGCAAGCAGAAACGACTCTCCCGGCCCGTTCGAGAGAGCGCGGGAGGCATCGTCCGGTTCGATGGTCGCGAGGACGAAATGCGGCCACGCCGTCGGGGAGACGGTGTCGCCGAACCAGGAGTGCAGATGGCTGAAGACCTGAGTCTCGGTCCGGGGTTCGGTGTGTGCCCGGTCGGTCACCTGCACTGCATCTGTCGGTGCGGTGTAGCGCAGCCAGGAACCGGATTCCTCGTCGCGCCTGACCTTGGTCCGAAATGCCTCGTGCCGACCCATGTACGCGGTGATGGTTGCGCGCACTGCCTCGACGTCGTAGCGGCGATGAATCTCGAACACCGTGCCGATCCACGAGCCCGGAGCGCTGCGCTCGCAATGGTCCTGGTGCGTGTAGGACAGACCGCGGGGGTCCGGTTCCCAACGGTCGTCGTCGACGCGGGGGACCCACTCGGTCAGGCGACCGGCGGGGAGGGGGTAGTCGGCGAGTTCGGTGTATTCCATGGGAGTCCTCTTCCGTTCCGGGCTCGGTCGGCGGTGCGCGGCGTTGGTTCGGTATTGCACGTTCGATTACGGTCGAGTCGATCGTGTAAACCCGTCGGCGATGATCGGGCAGCCGACCGGTCGCTTTATCCGATTGCTGTTGGATTGCTGCTTTCCGCATTGAAAGAACAACGTCGTTGCCGTCGACCCGAAGTGAGTTCAGAGAACACGATAGGGCGAAAGCGGAATTATTTCGCAGCGCGAAAAAGTAATACTTCTCACTGCCGAGCGTCTTGACTCGCCGGTCGCCGATCGGGAGTCGAGGGAGCGTCCGATTGTCGTATCTTATGAACGAATCACTGACTTTGCTGGTCAGCGTGATGATAGTTCACAATCGAAGTGTGGTGCAAACTGTCGTGCGTCCCGAAACACGACCCACGCCACCGAATGGATCGAACATGGTCCGGGACACATTCGGGACGCCTTTTTCGTGCACCTATTGCCGAATGTGAATGCATTGGTGTGGCGAATTGACACCACTGCCCCTGGTTCGTGGATGTAGTAGGTTCGGCGCGTGACCCGAATTGGATTTGCCGATCACCTATTCTTGCGAATGCATCACGGCATCGGATATCCCGTCTACAACCAGTTCTTGTGGTGGTTCGACGAAACCGTCCAGCGAGTGGACCTGGAAAAGCTACGCGACAACCTGTCCGACGGTCTGCTCGCGCGCCGAGTGGTCTCGTCGACGGTGCCTACTGCCCGCGCTCGATGGGTGGCCTCGAACGTCTCCCATTCATTGGATTTTCACCCACACTTCATCGAATCGACCGAAGTGTCGGCCTGGGCCGACGGTTGCATCGATGACGACATCGATCCCGAGACCGGTCTCGGTTGGCGACTGGCGGCAGCTCCTCTGACCGACGGGGGGACGGTGCTCTCGTTGGTCGCTTCGCACATGGTCGCCGACGGCGGCGCTCTGATCGCCGCGTTCGCGGCTGCGAACTCCCCGTCCGTGCACCCTCGGTCGGTTCCGACCGAGGACGGAATCGCGGCCATCGGCTCGGACCTGCGAGACGCCGTGGGGCAGGTGCGGTCCGTAGCCGGCTGGTTGGCGAACACCGCTGCGTCCGCGCTACCGATTCCCACCCGATCCGGTCCGGACGTCGTTGTCCCGCGCTCGCAGCCGACTCGTTCGCAGCCGACGGCCGGTGCCGTGGATGCAGACTGGGTATCGCCTCACGCGGTGGCAGAGGTGGACGCAGGTACTTGGAAAGCGGCTGCGCAACGATGGGGTGGCTCGTCCAATTCACTGTTCATCGCCGTTCTCACGGCAGCGTCCGGGCAGGCCGGGCGAGCCTCGATCGGAGACTCGGTGCAGTGGTCACTGCCGGTCAGCGATCGCACCGTCGACGACACTCGCTCCAATGCCACCAAGATCGTCAAGATCGAGGTCCCCGTCACCGACGCGGCCGACCGCGATCTGTCGACGATTCGGAAAATCAGCAAGGCGGCGTTCACCGCTTTCGCCGCGAGGCAGGCTGCCGGTCTACCACCCGCAGGCATCTCGCAGGCCCTCGTGCAGATGCTGCCCGACGCCGTGGTCGCGCGTGTTCCGCAACCGCGTGACGGTGCGGAAGGCCTGGCGTCGAACCTGGGTGCTCTGCCCGAGGTCTTCACCACGGTGGCCGGTATCGGAGCTCGTGCCGTATCGGGCAGGGCGACCTTCGCGGGTGCCGACGCCGCATTCGCGCGATCGTTGGACGGTGGGCTGACGGCCTGGCTGTGCGAGACGGGCGCAAGCGTCACCGTGACCGTCCACGCCATGGACCCAGATCGATTCGTCGATGACCGGGCACTGCGTGACCATCTGGCGGAGGCGCTGGGCCGCTGGGAGTTGACTGCGCGCTTCTGGTGAGTGCGTCAGCGGTTCCGCGCTGCCGCCTCGGTGATGTCGGCAGCTGCGGCCACCGCAGTTGCAGTCGGGGCGACCGAGCCGGCCAATCGGCGTGCCGCCTGCTTGGCGCGGGCGGTAGTGATATCGGTAATGCCTTGCTGGAGAACGGATTCGGTCAAGGTCGAGAATTTCGTGCTGGTGCCGGCTCCGATCCTGCGCAGCGCGGCACCCCAGAACGGCTGATCGGCGCTGAACCAGCAGACGAGTGTCGGCAGGCCGGCCCGCGCCGTGGCAGCCGTCGTGCCTGCGCCACCGTGGTGGACCGCAGCCACGCATCGCGGCAGGATGCTCGCGTGATCGACCGACTCGACGATCATGATGTTCGAATTCGATTGGACTGCAGCAGGATCGGCACCGGCCAGGTCGCTCCAGCCGGCACAGACGAGAGCGCGAACGCCCAGCCTTCGGGTCACGTTCTCGATCATGCGCAGCAGTGCCGCGGGATCGGGGACGGGCATGCTGCCGAAGCCGAAGTACACCGGCGCGGAGCCTGCCCGCAGCCATTCTTCCAACGCAGGATCGGAATCGACGCCAGCGCTGCTCAGCCCCAGGAATCCGACGAACGGGCGGTGTGAGCCCCACTGTTCTGCGAGCCCGGGGAACAGCGCCGACTCGTACGCCTGAATCTCCACTCCGCCGTAGCGTTCGGACCGAACAGGCAGCGAATGACGCGTCGGTGCGAGACCCAGGGACTTCCTCTGCGCGTTCTCGCGGACCTTCATGGATTTCCAGCGCATCGACTCCGCCACCGCCCACATCGACCGGTTGACGTATCCCGGTAACGTGATGCCCGGGGTCACGGGCACGACGTCGTTGCGGCGGAGCGGGCAGTAGTGAAGTGCCACAAAGGCATTGCCCGTAGACTCCGCCATGTTGAACGCCATCTCCTGCCCCAGCGAACCGGTGACGATCGCGTGACAGCCCTGGGCCATCCGTTCGAGTTCGGCCGTCATCTGATCCCAGCCGTGATTGGCCAGTTCCGCGAGTGCCGCCATCTTGGTCCGCGGGTTACGCGACTTGATGCGCACCCTGATCAACTCCGACTCCAGCAGTCGCTGGGTGTCCGGCCCGAACGAGAGCACGCCGATTCGTTCGGACTCAGCCGTTTTCGCGCGAGCGAAGTCCACGAGGTTCGGTGGTGCGCCGAACACCACGTCGTGTCCGCGATCCGCGAGTTCGACGCCGAGTGCAAGGCCGGGCGTCACGTCACCGCGACTGCCGTTGAATGGCATCACGAACTTCATAGGGTCACTCGCAGTCGCGTCGGCGTGGAAAACGTCCTCAACCTATCAGTCCCGCACGCCGCAGTTCGGATCGGAAAACATATGGCGGGAAACACATTTGCGGCCCACCTGCGTCCGCGCTCGTGCAGCGATAGTCTCGCGGGGTGGAAAGACTGACGTACGACGACGACCTGTTCCTCCGCATGGAATGCGTTCTCGGGGTACCGGTGGTGAACCAGATCGTCTGGCGGTTCGACCGCGCCGTCGCTCCGGACGCGCTGCGATCGATGTGGCGAATGCTCGCCGAAGGCCCCATCGATCGATCCGTTCGACGGGCCCGGCTGCCCGGAGCCCGTGACAGCTGGACCGCAGCGCGTCGATCCGCTGATCCGGTGGTTATAGGGCCACCGATCGCCCGCGCGGCGGTCGACAGGTGGATCGAGGACGAGGCCGCCGTGGCGTTGGATCCGATCGGGGGACCGGCGTGGCGATTGTCGGCCACGTCGGTGGAAGAAGGCGGCACGGTCGTGTCGTTGGTCGGCTCTCACGTCGTCGGCGACGGCGGGGCGCTCACCTCCGCAGCCGCGGCCGCGCTGGCCGGACACGCCGTCCCCGACGATTTTCTGCGTGTCGGCCTCGATGACGGTCCCCTGTCCGCGACGGCGATCTCCCGTGCCGATCTCTCCGATGGTCTCGGCCGTGTCGGTGCAGCGCTCTCGGGTGCGGCACGAGCGCTCGGCCGCACCGCGGTGGCGGCGGTACGGGCACGGTCCACGGCGTTCGCCGACGCGAGCGCAGGAACACCCGAGGGCACCGGTGCCGACCGTCCGCGTGCGATCGTCGCCCCTGCCGAGGGCGCGTGGAGGCCGAGCACCGTCGTCGTCGATTGTCTGTCCGCGGAGTGGTCTGCCGCCGCGGCGAGCAAAGGGGGCAGTTCCAACAGCCTGCTGGTCGCGGTGGTGCTCGGGATACTGACCGGGAGCGGCCGAGTCTCGACCGAGGACCGGGTACGCGTCGCCCTTCCGGTCAGTACCAGGACCACGGGTGATCGGCGTGCCAACGCGACGTCCGGCGTCTCGATCCACGTCGAGCCGGGAGGGACGTATCTCGACGATCTCGGAGCAATTCGAGCGGCGAGCAAGCAGGCATTCAGAACCCAGGCCGATCGCACGGTCACCACGACATTCGAGCTCCTCAAACCGCTGATGCAGTTGCTGCCCGACGCGATCGTGGCCAAACTCGCCGCGTCGGGCTCGGCCCCGCTGTGCCTGTGCTCGAATCTCGGTGCCAGAGGTGTCGCACTGCGGACCATCGGTGGTCTGGACGCCACCGCGGTGGCGATGAGGTCCATCACACAGAACACCGACGTGGCCCTACTACGCCGCACGGGCGGTGGAGTCAGCGCTTGGTGGAACGAATCGGGCGAACGCGCCACCCTGTGCGTCACCGGGCTCGATCCGGACAGCTTTCCCAGCAAAGAGCACCTGAGAGGGCTGGTCGAGGTGGAGTTCGATCGATGGGGCCTGACGCCCGAGTTCTGGTGACCTCGAGACAAGTCACAACCGCGGGCAAGGACGGATTTTCGACCGGATCGCCGGTGAGGCTATGCTTTCCGACTGTTCGAGTGTTCGAGCAGGTGTGAGAAAGGGGAGCGATCCATGGCAGTGGTCGTGTTGTTCGGGTCCGAGACCGGTACGGCCGAGGAGGTCGCCGACAAGATTGCGGACGTGCTCAGCGATCATGACGCCGAGGTACGCGACATGCTCGAGTACGAGGTGTCCGACATCGACACCGACGACTTCCACGTGGTCATCTGCTCCACCTACGGAGACGGAGAGCTCCCCACCGGTGCAGAACCCTTCTTCGATGCGCTCGTCGAGGACGCGCCGGACCTCGCGGGACTGCAGTTCGCGGTGTTCGGTCTGGGCGACCGGGTCTACGAGGACACCTTCAACCGCGGCGGCGAGATCATCGCCGAGAAGCTCACCGAGCTCGGCGGCAAGCAGGTCGGTACCCATGCTCGGCACGACAGCTCGTCGAACATCAAGCCGAAGACCATGGCCGAGGAGTGGGCTCGCGAATTGATCGATCTTCTGCCCTGACGGCAGAACTCGGCTCCGTCCGGCCCAGCGGTCGGCGGATCCGGACGGTCAGGACGGGGCGCTGCCCCACAGTGCGGCCAGAGACGTACCCACACGAGTGAGCAGTGTTCGCACCAGCGGTAGGCCGATGCCGATCACCGACGACGGATCGCCCTCGATGCGGTCGACGAACCAGCCCCCGAGCCCGTCCAACGTGAACGCCCCGGCCACCGACAACGGTTCACCCGAGTCGAGGTAGGCCTCGAGGTCCACCGAGGACGGCGTCGAAAAGTGGACGACGGTCGAACTGTGCGCTGCAGCCTGCGCCACGACCACTCCGTCGGTCACCCGGAGCACAGCGTGGCCGGTCAGCAAGTCGCCGCTGTTGCCCGCCATCGACTGCCATCTCGTGCGCGCCACCTCGACCGAATGTGGCTTACCGTGCAGCTCCCCGCCGATGGCCAACATCGAATCGCAGCCGACGATCACCAGATCGTCGCTCGAATCCGAGAACGTCTCGGCCACCGCGGCGGCCTTGGCTCGGGCCAGTTCCGTGACCACCGTTTCCGGAGACACCGACGGCCCGAGCGCTGCTGTCAACGCATCCTCGTCGACACCCGACACCCGGACGATCGGCTCCACCCCGGCACCGCGCAGCACCGACAGACGCGCAGGCGACGCCGACGCCAGGACCAGACGAACAGACCCCGGCGCAGCGTCGGACGAGCGCATCGTCACCGTGGGTAGCGACCCGACGCGGCGTACGAATACGCCGACTGAGGTGCGAATCGGCGATGCAGCAACTCCGGTGAACCCCACAGCTCACGAGGACGAGAATCGCCCGTCGACTCGGACCCGCCCTGGGCAGCCGTCAGAACCGTCACCAGCGCGGCGATTTCCTCATCGCTCGGATTGCCCTTCACCACCCGAACAGCCGCAGGGGACGGGGAAACCACCTCGCTCGGATTCGCTGCGTCATGATTCGCTTCGTCGTTCGCTGCGTCATGATTCGCTTCGTCGTTCATAGTGGGATGTTTCCGTGTTTCTTGGGTGGGAGGGTGACTTGTTTGCGTTCGAGTAGTCGTAGTGCGGTGACGATCTGGCCGCGGGTGTGGCTGGGGGGTATGACGGCGTCGAGGTAGCCGCGTTCGGCGGCGATGTAGGGGTTGACGAGGGTGTCTTCGTATTCCTGCTGCAACCTCAGGCGCAGGGCGTCGACGTCCTCACCGTTCTTCGCGGCTTCGAGCAACTGTTTGCGGTAGACGAACCCGACGGCGCCGGAGGCTCCCATGACGGCGATCTGCGCGGTCGGCCAGGCGAGGTTGACGTCGGCTCCCATGTGCTTGGATCCCATCACGTCGTAGGCGCCGCCGTACGCTTTGCGGGTGATGACGGTGATCTTGCCGACGGTCGCTTCGCCGTAGGCGTAGAGCAGTTTCGCG
>NZ_LVCU01000357.1:0-7867 GCF_001647185.1 Rhodococcus sp. EPR-147 | reverse complement strand
TACGCGATGGCCCACCCACAACACGGGTACGACACGCCCGAGCTGCGGCTACGCCGCCTCACCGAATGTCCACCACCCCACGGGACTTACCCTCCGCAGGTGCTGTTCGCCGCGTTGATGACCGGTATCGCCTTAACCGTTGGCATCGCAGCATCATCGTTTTGGCTGTCTTTCGCCGCGCTCCGAGAGCTGGCGATTATGGCCGGGACCGATCCAGGACGAGCGTGGGTCTTGCCCGTCGTTCTTGACGGGGCGATTGTCGCCACGACGGTCATAGCGCTGGCTGTCGCTTGCCAGGGTGATGGGACCACCTGATTGCCAGAGGGTAGGGACCACCGTGGCGCGTTATTGAGGATGCTCGTTGTTGGTGGTGTCGTCAACTGTTCCGGGTCGGGTGCGTTTGAGGTTCACCCCGGATGGTGGACACCGAGATAGCGGGACCGATGGTTCCGCTGGAAGGATGTCCGCATGTCCCGCAAACGCAGGTCGTTCACGACCGAATACAAGGTCGAGGCCGCCCGTAGGGTGATCGATTCCGGCCGCACCATCGCCGAGGTCGCCCGCAGAGGTGACGATGGTGGTTTTCTTTCGGTGGCGTTCGACGATGAGTTCGTAGAAGTCGCTGGTTTCGGTGGCATCGAGTGGGCGCAGGGCGAAGTCGTCGATGATCAGGATCTCGATGGCGGTCAACCGCCGGATCTCGGCGTCGACGGTGTTGTCGAGTCGCGCTGCTCGCAGTCGCGTGAACAATTTGTCCGACCGTGCGAACAGGACACTGTGGCGTCGGCGGATTGCCATGTGCCCCAACGCTGTTGCCAGATGTGTTTTGCCGACTCCGGTCGTTATCTATGGGTTGGGTCAGAACGGTGGTTCGTGTGCGGGTCAGGTTGTCGTTTCGATTGATTCAGCAGTGTTTTGGGTGTTGCCGCGGCGGGCCATTTCGCGTCGTAGGTCGAGGTTTTCGCCGTGGGCTTGTTCGAGCGCGTCGCGCAGAGCTTGGGTTTGCTGTCGGTGACGTCTCTTGAGTTCAGTTATCTGTTGTGTCAGCGTGATGACCAGCGGGTTCTCGTCGGTGGCGATGGGGCGTGCGGTTGTCGTTGAGAGGTGCTTCCCGCGTAGGTAGTCGATGCGTCGGCGAAGCTCGGAGTGCTTGTAAAGGAAGGCGTGCGAGACGCCGGCCTCTCGTTGCACGGACTGAAATGTGATGGGTTCACCGCGTTTGACCAGGGATCTGATTGCCTGATCGGCAGCGTGTGCGGCGCGCTGAGATTTGGCCTTCGCGGCGGCAGTGAGGACGGCGATGCGGCGTTCTCGGGTGTCGGTCATGGTGTGCCTCTGCGGTCTTTGATCGGCTCGAGAGTTAGTGCGATCGGCCCGGCAGTGGAGCGGTTGCACGGCGGGGTGATGTCGTCGAGTGGATTCTCGGGTGTGCGTTCGAGGGTATCTATGAGGTCTGTCAGAGCGGTGTGTTCGGCGCGGCGGAGGTTGAGCCAGACGTTGTCCGAGGGCATAGGTTGGCCGTGTTTCTGTTCGAATTCTGTTGTGGCTCTGTCGATGATCTCTGTGGTCTCGTGAAGCTGACGTTTGAGGACGCTGCTGTGAGTGATGTCTGTGACGAAGACCGAGCATGTCAGGCATGCGTTGCCTTTTCCGCATGTCTGCAGTGGAGGAAGCATGCACCAGCCGTTCGGGAGGATTCGGTCGGCACTGCGGAACAGATGCAGGCTGTCGTGGTCGTCGCTGGACAATGCGATGCGCGTGCCGTCGGCGCGGAGTTTCGTGGTCGCGAGAAATGCTTGTTCGGCGTGTTCGTCGCGGGCCGCGATGTAGTGCATGGTCATTGTCGGGGTGGCATGGCCGGCATAGCGTTGGAGCACGTGAACCGGTAAACCGAGTTCGGCCAGGCGGGTAAGTCGGGTGTGACGAAACCGGTGAGGGGACTGCCCCGACTTCAGTTGACTAGTGGGGTTGAGCGATTCAGGCCGCGTGTGCGGTCCGGTTGATTGTCTCAAACTCGATAGGGGTGAGCTTGCCGAGGCGCCGTTGACGGCGTTTGCGGTGATAGGTCTTTTCGATCCAGGTCACGATCGCCAGCCGTAGTTGCTCGCGGGTCGACCACCGCTGGCGGTCGAGGACGTTCTTCTGCACGAGTGCGAAGAACGACTCCATCGCGGCGTTGTCACCGCACGCCCCGACCCGCCCCATAGAGCCTCGTAACCCGTTGCGCGACAGGACATGTACGAACTTCCTGGATCGGAATTGGCTACCGCGATCCGAATGCACGATAGTCCCCACCGAGCCTCTTTGCGCCACAGCATTATCCAATGCTGACACCGCTAACGAGGCCTTCATCCTGGAGTCGATCGAGTAGCCGACGATCCTGTTCGACCAGACGTCCTTGATCGCGCAGAGATACAGTTTGCCCTCGTCGGTGCGGTGTTCGGTGATGTCGGTCAGCCACAGCTCGTCCGCGGCCCGTGCGGTGAACTGACGGTCGACGAGGTCGTCGTGAACCGGCGGGCCGGCCTTCCTGTTCAGGCCTCGCTTCTTCGAGAACACCGACCAGATGCGTTCTTGTGAGCACAACCGCGCGACCCTGTTCTCGCTGGCGGTGATTCCGCGGTCGGGTAGTTCGACTGCGATGAAGCGGTAGCCGAATGCGGGGTCGTCGTCGTGGATCTCACGAGCAATGTTGATCAGATGCGCATCATCCCAATCTCGTTGCGTGACTGGCTTTTTCTTCCATTTGTAGAACGCTTGGGTTGAGAAACCGAGAACCCGGCAGGTCACTGTGACGGGTACTCCGTCGCCAGCAAGGTCGAGGACCAGCGGGTAGATCATTTTGGGAGTATGTCTCGACTCAGATAGGCGGCGGCTCGCCGCAGAACGTCGTTTTCCTGCTCGAGCAGCCGGTTGCGCTTCTTTAGCTCCCGCAGCTCAGCGGACTCGTCACCAGGGTTCTGCCGGCCGTCACGGACGACGCCGTCTTCACGATCGGCAATCTTGAGCCAGCGGTGCAGGCAACCTTCGGAGATTCCGAAGTCCTTCGCGATCTGACGCAACGGGGCCTCGCCCTTGCGTGCGACGGCGATGACGTCGCGGCGGAACTCCTCGGGAAATGCTTTCGGCATGGTGAACATCCTTCCACCGTGAGGAGCGATCCTCACAGATCAGATGTCAACCAAAGCTGGGGCAGTCCCAACGTCGCTGTCTGCGAGCTGTCGATCGACCAACCGACGACTCGCCTCGAAAACGTATCCAGGACAGCGGCGCAGTAAATTTTACCTTCACGGGTGGGATGTTCCGTGATGTCCGTGACCCACAGCTTGTTAGGCTCGTCGCGGGTGAACGTACGGTCCACGAGATCGCTCGCGGTGGGAGTCTGATGCTTGGAACGGGCACGTTTGTTTCCCGGAAGTCCTTTCACACCAGCAGTTCTCATCAGTAGTTCGATGCAGCCGTGTCCCACGGCAATGTCGTGACTAAGGGTGAGTTCTTCCGTGAACTCGGCGGGCACCGTAGGTGCCATGCGAGGCGGTGTGAACCTAGGTGATCGGCTGCGTCAACCAGGCATGTCGCAGTGAGCGTTCCGAGGGCGGGCGATTGCGCCACTCGTAGAAGCCGGACTCGGGCACCTCCAGAATCCGACACGAAGTCTGTACCGGTAGTCCTTCCTTGGCCATCACTTCGATCGCTTCGAACCGCCTTTGCGGCCGCCACCGACTTCAGCAGTTCCGTGGAGCGTTCGGCGATGGCAAGCTCGGTCTCCAACTCGGCGATACGACGACGGGCGGCAGCGAGTTCGGCGCTCTCGATCGAGCTCAGCCCCGGCTTCTGTCCGGTATCGATGAGCTCCTGGTTACGCCAGTTGTAGATGGATTGTTCGGTGACATCGAGACCTGCGGCGACCTCGGCGACCGTGCGTCCTGACTTCAACCGAGTGGACGATACGAGTACGACCCGACCTCATCCGCATCTGGGCCGCCACTGCTGCAAACACCGATCCCGCTGTTGGCGGGTAGAGAGAGCAGGCGGCGGTGCTCACCTGACCGGGCGCCGCAGTGATGTGGTGGACGGTGTGGGCATGGTGTCGGTGGTGTAGCGACGGGCATAGTCGAGTAGGCGAGTGCGGGTGTCTTCGTCGAGGGCAGGGGTGTCGGGCAGGTTGAGGGCATACCAGAGTCTGCGTCGGTATTCGCCCGGGGTAATACCGAAGGTGGGATAGATGTCTTCGTCACCGACGTCGTTGTCGTAGTGGTGCCAACGCAGTGCGAAGTCGATCAATGCCGGGTCGACAGTGTTGTCGTTCAAAGGAATCCACCCCTGGTGGTGTCGGGAACGGGGGTCAGTGCTCGGTGTGCAGGGCGGATGCAGGATGGGTTCACACGATGTGCCGTGTGACTTCGAGTCCATTGTGTCGGAATTACGGGGGTTTCCGCGTGCCGAGGTTCAGCCCATCGCGGCGGTTGGCGCATGCAGACTCACCCACCAGCCTGCCCGGGCCGGTTGTCCGCTCATCCTGTTCGGCTGATGACTGCTACGAGTGCCAGGAATACGGCGGTCCCGGTGGCGCCGAGAATCGCGGCGCCGAGGAACCCGCGTTCGGGGTCGAGTGCCCACGCCGCGCAGGTGATCAGCACGAGCGCTACGCCGCTCCAAAACAGATAGGTGCGGCGGGGGACAGATCGAGGGTGTTCCGTCACGGCGTGCCGGCGGTGCTGTCAGCTGCGGGACTGTTGGCTGCGGTGTTGGTGGGTGGGGAAGCAGGTAGTGCGGTGACGTCCTGGTCGTCGGCGAAGACGAGGGCCCCGGCGTCCAGGGCGATCGCCCAGCGGTGTGGGGGCGCCCAGGTGCGACCGAGGGTGTCTGCGGGCAGGAGGTAGTCCCCGAAGTCCTCGACGAGTGTCCCTGCAGAGGTGGTCCCGTCGGGGCGGTGCACTTCGACGATGTCACCAACCGAGAGGGCTCCGGTGGTGGTTTGTTTGGGATCGGTCATAGTTGAGCATTGAAGCAGGCCGGTCAGCCGCTGATTCGCGGTGGTCTCGACGCCTCGCCTGCGGACAACGCCGATAACGTCGTGGGTATGGGGCCGTGTACAACAACGGAAGAGTGATGGTGATCTGTCACCGCCACCGGGCGAAAACCGTCCCCGTTCTATTTCCGATGAAACCCTGTTCGGTTGACGGGTTGTTCACTCATCGAGAGACAGACCGCGCCGGTGGTAGCGGTGCTCTGCGTACCAAGCTCGGTCCATTTTGCGGCGCAAGACCAGACTGTTACTGCGTTTTCTGTGCCGCCGATTCATCTGCTGCTGACTCTCGGGCAATGTTTTCGTCGGTGTGCTGCGGGTACTAGCGTCAGGTGAGTGAGAACGATGATGTCCCGTCCGCACCGGTGGATGCCGACCCGGATGATCCGCGCAAGGCCGACTCGCCGACGGAGCTGACGAAAACGTCGTGGCTGTTCGTGCTTCGCAAGACTGCGCGTGAGTTCTCGCGTGATCAGTGCACCGATCTCGCGGCAGCGTTGACGTACTACGCAGTGTTGTCGCTGTTTCCCGCTGTGTTGGCGATCGTGTCGCTGCTCGGTGTGTTCGGGCAAGGACAAGCCACCGTCGATGGTGTGTTGCAGATCGTGTCCGATCTGGGACCCTCCTCGGCGGTGGAGACGCTGCGGGAGCCGATCACGCAGTTGGTGTCCGCTCCGGCCGCAGGGTTCGCTCTGGTTACTGGTGTTGCGGGTGCGTTGTGGTCGGCGTCGGGGTATGTGGGGGCGTTCGGGCGGGCGATGAACCGAATGTACGAGGTCGAGGAAGGGCGTCCGGTCTGGAAATTGCGGCCGGTGCTGTTGCTGGTGACGGTGGCGGCGCTGGTGCTGATTGCTCTCGCGGCGGTGATGCTCGCGGTCAGCGGACCGGTAGCAGCCGCGGTGGGGGATGCGGTCGGTCTCGGCGATACCGCGTTGACGGTGTGGAACATCGCACGGTGGCCGGTCGTGCTGGTCATCGTCGTTCTCGCGGTCGCGTTGTTGTATTACGCGACTCCGAATATTCAGCAGCCGAAGTTTCGGTGGATCAGCAGCGGAGCAGTGGTGGCGATCGTGGTGTGGGTCGCCGCGACGATCCTGTTCGGGTTCTACGTCGCCAATTTCGGCAGCTACAACAAGACCTACGGATCGTTGGCCGGGGCGATCGTGTTCCTGCTGTGGTTGTGGATCACCAACCTTGCGTTGCTGTTCGGTGCCGAACTCGATTCCGAACTCGAACGTGGCCGACAACTGCAGGCAGGGATGGTCGCCGAGGAACGTTTGCAGCTCCCACCCCGAGATACTCGGGTGTCGGAGAAGAACGAGGAGAAAGATGCCGCCGCCGTCGACGACGGACGACGGCTTCGGCTTCGCCACCAACATGCCACGGCACATTCCAGCGGTGCTGGGCAGCGCGATGACAGACACAATCGCACGACACACGGCGACGAAAAGCCGTTGCCTGTACCTGTTTCCGGCTCCAGCACTGGCGGAGACATCACTTCGAATCAACATATGCAGGGAGAAACAATGAACGCTCATTCCGGGCCACCGTCGGAGGAAGCCCGCACTTCGGCTGCGGATCTGTCGACAGTGCAGCTCGTCGAACGCTTGACCGATCAGGTGTCGACGCTGGTGCGCAGCGAGATCCGCTCAGGCCTCGAGGAAGTGAAAAGCAAAGGCACCCGGCTCGGCATCGGTATCGGTATCACCGGTGCGGGCGCACTGCTGCTGTTCTTCGGTCTCGCCACTCTGATAGCAACTGCAGTGCTGGGGTTGGCGACAGTGCTGTCGGCGTGGCTGGCAGCGCTGATCGTCGCCGCCGCAGTCCTGGTGGTGGGAGGGGTTTTGGCTGCGGTGGGGACCTCACGCGCGAAGAATGCGGTACCTCCGGTACCGGCAGAGACCGTCGCCAGTGTCAACGACGACATCACCGCCATCAAGAAGGGAATCCGATGACCGAGAACAAGCACGTTGCACGCGGTAACGAGACAGGCGAGGAGGCGCACGTGACAGACCCGCCAGTAGCGCCGGTGCCGGATATCGAACAGCAGCGCGCCGAACTCGCCGAGACGGTGGCGGCGCTCGCCGACAAAGTCGATGTGCCTGCGCGGGTGCGCAGTGAAGCAACCGTTCAGGCGGAGAAGGCCAAGACGTTGGCTCAGGACAATCCGCAGGTCGCCGCGGCCGCTGTCGGGACCCTGGTCGCGGCGGTAGTGCTGGTGGTGTTCTCGCGTCGTCGCCGTGCGCGGCGGTTGCTGCGATGAGTGCGGTGTCGAAAGCGGTGTACAAACCGCTGTCGCTGGCTACCAGCGTGCTCGGCGGGGTACTTGCCGGGGTGGTGTTCAAGCAGGTGTGGAAACGTATCGGCGACAACGACACCTCGACTCCCGACCCGAAAGACCTGAGCCGCACCGTCCAGGAGGTGCTGATCGCGGCCGCCATTCATGGCGCGGTGTTCGGGGTCGTCAAAGCCGCCGTCGACCGTGCCGGAGCGAAAGGCTACCGCGCTCTCGCCCACGAAGACCCCAGCTGATCACGAGAGCCTTACACAGGCGTCCGCACTCGATCGGCGGTCTGGTGCGGCTTCCCGTTCGACGATGCCGAAACGTCGATAGAAAACGACTACGAGTTGTCGGAACGGCGATGCACTCAGGGATGGGGCCAGGTCGGCCCGCTCGGCTCCGGTGTGATTCGGTAGCCACGGGAGAGGTTGACCGGCAAACGTGAATCGCTGCTGTCAGTTTCAGAAGTAGGCTGCACGATTTGCTGGGGTTTTACCCGTGATTGCAGTCGTCTTCTGACATTCTGAGTGCAGAAGTGAACTGCACAATCGGCACCA
>NZ_LVCU01000356.1:0-6016 GCF_001647185.1 Rhodococcus sp. EPR-147 | reverse complement strand
GAAGGAAGAGCGGTCGGCAGAGACTTTTGTGGGGTTCGCGGTGCGCTGGGAACCCTATGGAGGTGCCGATGACGAAGACATCTTCGTGGCGTTCGGGATTTCGGGTGCGGAGTATCGGCGCCGGTTGTGGTGGGCCTTGAATCTGCCCAGTGGCCCAGACCTGGACGACGATGTCCGTGATCGACTCCGTGAGTACGCCATGCGTACCACGCGCCTACGCCGTCGTCGGGGCGGTAGCGAAGTTCGCGATGCACTCAGTGGCGTGTGGAAATGGGGTGATTCCTACGGTGATCGCGACGTGAATCGACTTCCCACCAGCGAGGGCGATCAACGCGAGGATCAGTAGTGTCGATGACGTTTGTCAGTGTCAGAAGTTGGCTGCACTTCGTGCTGACGCCGGGTGTTGGCCTGGGGAACCTTTGGTGCGGTTTCGCAGCGCCCGCGTGATGTCGATGATCGTCATGGCCAGCAGGACTGGTTTGGCAATGCTCAGTACGGCCGCGGACCCGATGACCGAGGCAACCAGAATTGAGTAGATGTCCACCGGTCAGGTCTTGTCGCTGATGTCGTTCGGTGTTGTCGGTGCTGTCGTCGACGGTTCGGATTTGTGGTGCTCGATGATGTCGGCGTCGTCGGCGAAGATCAGCGTTCCGTCTTCCGACGCGATGGCCCATCGATGGGGCATGGCCCAGTCTCGGCCGGCGGCGGGGACGGTCAGCAAGTAGTCGGCGAAGTCCTCGACTACGGTCCCGGTAGCGGTGCCGCCCTCTAGGCGTCGCACTTGGAGTGTGTCACCAATGGTGGGTGGTGTCGTTGTGATCTCTACCGGTTCGGTCATGACGGAATTGAAGCAGACGAATTCTCGTGGCTGATCATGCGTCCATCGATTTTCAAAGTCGTCGATGTGCCCGAGACCCCCACGGTGGCAGCTTCGGAAGTTGACTCGCATCGGCCCGGCGGGCCATGTGCGAGAAACGGCGATTGGCGGTGGGCTATTTCAAGTGCCGGTACAGCGTCGATCGCGACACTCCGAGCACTTCTCGGATGTCGGTGAGTGACATTCCGCCGGTGCGCATTCGCTTCGCTTGTTTGATTTGCGTCCCGGACATCGCCGGTGGTCGGCCACCGAGTCGCCCTTGGGCGCGTGCCACTGCCAGTCCGAGGTTGGTGCGTTCGCGGATGAGGTTGCGTTCGAATTCCGCCAATGCTCCGAAGATGGAGTAGATCAGCTTTCCGCCGGAGGTGGTGGTGTCGATCGCTTCGGTCAGCGAGCGGAATCCGACGCCATCGACGTCGAGCTGCTCGACCGTTTCGAGGAGATGGGGGAGTGATCGCCCGAGACGGTCGAGTCGCCACACGACCAACGTGTCGCCGCGCCGCAGATGCGAGAACAGATCCGACAGCTGCGGCCGAGACGTCGTCGCACCCGACGCTGTCTCCGTCCACACTCTCGAACACCCGGCAGCGCTCAAGGCCTCGCTCTGCGCGTCGGCGCTCTGATCGGTCGTCGACACCCTCGCGTAGCCCAGAAGTTCTCCCACAGGGTCGAGTGTGTCACAACTCGTCGTAGGGACACATTTCGGCGTGTCGGTTTTGAACATGAGTTCTGACACACACGCTCATCGTCCTTGCCGTGTCAAATCCAGGGCGTGTCTAAAACGATCGTTTCTGTCACACCCTCCCATTGAGCAGCCCGAGCACAAGTGCCATCACAAGGAAAAGCACGAGCTGATACCCGGTGTTGATGATCGTGAGCTTGGCCGGCTTCATCTCGAAGGCGTTGTGCTGAACGAGCGTCGATGCCGAAAACGCAACCCACATCACGAGCCCTACGAGCAGCGCCGCCCACACCGAAGTGCTGCCAGTCGCCTCGGCTGCGAGCCCGATTGCAACCGCTAACCCGAGCGCCATGATGATGACGGTGATGAAGAGCTGCAGCATGCTTCGCGCCCGCACTGGCTTGATCCGCTCCGGGGTCACCCCGGTCAGCTTCTCCCATGCGCTGGCAATCGGTCCTGTCTGATACCAAAGAAAAGCAACGATCATCCCCGCCACTACAGCGAGAATGACACCGAGCCAATTGATACCCATTGTGTGCGATCACTCCCCCTGCATACGCGAGCGCCGTCCCGATCGCGACAGATACTGGCAGCTAATACGTTTGGTTGATATTATCTATCGTAATGGACAAAGTAAAGCGTAACGGAGCTCGTTCTTACGGACAGTTCTGCGGTCTGGCTCGCGCGCTTGACCTCGTAGGAGAGCGTTGGAATCTTCTTATCGTCCGCGAGCTGCTTCCCGGCCCGTTGCGCTACAACGAGCTGAAAGCATCACTGGCTGGAATAGCGTCGAACCTTCTTGCTGAGAGACTTCGCACGCTCGAAGAAAACGGCATTGTCCAACGACAGCTGGGGGATCCCGGGGTGCTTTACGCCCTGACCCCATGGGGTGCCGAGCTCCGTGATCCGATGGAAGCCCTTGGGCGGTGGGGAACGCCGTTGGTCGCCTCAGGCCGCGGCGACGATGTGTTTCATCCACGCTGGCTGGTTCTGGCTCTACCCGCCCTCTTGAGAGACGTCACTGCGACGCCCGCGGTCGAAGTCGATCTGCTTATCGAAGGATTCGCGATCGCCCTGCGCATGGACGAGCACGGCCCGCAAGCGTTCAGTCGCCGTGACCAAACGGCAGCAACCGTCATCGAAGCGGCCCCGGAGATTATTGTCGGCCTCGCCGCCGGCGCACTGACGGTCGAACAAGCGCGCCCCTCCCTGCAAGTCCGCGGTGACGCGCAGGTTCTTGATTCCGTTTTCCCTGCGGGACGTACTCAGCCGCCGTTCTGAAACTGAGCCGCGGAACCAGACCGTCTGAACCGTTGCCGCCACCCACGCCTCACGAACGCTGCAAACGATCGTTTGTGTCACCCCATCCTGTCCGTTGTTGGCAACAAGGTGGCCGGCCGTAGCTGCAGCCGAGGCGCAGAAGCAAGGCGACGGAAGAAACTGAACTTGTCCATGCCGACGCGCCGCGGTTAGTTGCGTGGTGGTCCCACCAAATTTAGGCTTCGGTATGGCGAAAATAGGAATCGAAGATCTGCCGTTGGGTGTCAGTCGCGTGTTGGGGCGGCGTGCACGTGCGGCTGGTGTTTCTCTGACAGACCAGGTCAGGCTGGAGCTGGTCACGCTCGCTAACCAGCGTGTGCCGATTGATTCGGTGGTTCGCGCTCTGGAAAATGTTGTGAAGCAGGGCGTTAGGCCTGATGTTGACGACGACGCAATTACGTTGGTGCAGGTCTACGGACTCCCCGCAGATGCCTTGACTGTTTGGGATCGACGGGCATCCGCTGCCGGTTTGTCGCTCAGCGAATACGTGCTGCACGAGCTAGTGGTGATGGCCCGCCGTACCACGGTCGATGACGTCATCTTGGAGTTTCAGGAAGCCCAGGCGGCGGACCCATCGATGGCGATCGACATGGATGCCGTAGTCGATTCCGTCCGATATGCGCGCGCCCAATAGCCGCGCAGTGCCGTGACTCCTCTGCTGAGTACGAATGTCTCACCAAGCTAGCGGTTCGCCGCCAGCGCGAACCTGCCCGAAGAACCGCTTGGCTATGTCTGAGCCATCGTGGTTATAGCTGTTGATGAACACGGCCAGCTCGTCGGCGAGGGCTTGAAGTGCGGGGGAGACCAACGAAACTCCGCCTTCTTGCGTCCAACCCCACTCCTCAGGCACCGACTCCAACGTAACGACGATTTGGCTGTCGAAAGGTGTATCGACGTCGAACCGAATATTTGCGGGTGCGTCGCCGATTGGATCTCCTAACACGAGGTCGCCCGTCGGAGCGTCGGTCGAAAAGACAGATCGAGCGAGGGCGATATCCTCGCGAATCATCTCAGCGATCTGAGCGAGACCAGCGTGACGGCCAACGCGTCCGTGCCGTGAGCCGTAGTGGCGGCCATCGATCAACAACGGTGACCGTGGTTTTGTCAGGATGCGATCCAGCATGCGCTGCGCGGCGGCGCGCTCCTCTGTGCCAGTCCTCGAGTGATCGATCAGATTGCGAAGGCGCGAGATTCTGAGCGCTGGGTTGCTGACCACCTCTTGAGCCTAACTCGGCAACAGCCTGATCGGACCGACCGTCGGTCAACCACTCTGCCCACTATGGTGCCGGGCTTAGGTGACGATAGATAGTCGGCCGTGTGACACCGAATTCGGCTGCAATCTGAGCCACGGTGTACGCGCGCTTTCCGTCTGTGCCGACTTCGTCGTACATCGCGCGCGCCATCTGTACCTGTCTCGCACCGAGTTTCGGTTTCCTGCCGCCGGTTCGTCCCCGAGCGCGCGCGGCGGCGAGACCGTCGGCCGTCCGCTCCGACATCAGAGCATGCTCGAATTCGGCAATTGCTCCGAGGATGGAGAAAAACATGCGCCCGACCGGCGTCGAGGTGTCGACGCCCTGGTCGAGGACAACTAGATCGACCTTCCGGTCGCGCAGAAGCTCGGCCAGCTCAATCAGGTTCGACAGTGAACGACCGAGCCTGTCTAGTTTCGTGACCACTATTTGATCGCCGGCCCGAGCCATCAGCAGTGCCTTCTCGAGACCGGGTCGTCGTGCGAGAACCCCGGAGGCGTGATCGGTGAACACTTCGTCGCAGCCGGCCGCTTTCAGTGCGTCCTCCTGTGCGAGCGGGTGCTGATCGCGAGTGGAAACACGTGCGAGACCGATCTTCATTCCGCAAGTGTACGTAAACGATGGTTTGCGTTACATCAAATCGCGCTGAACGCCGAGCTGCGTTCGTTGTGTAAAAGAACTCGTGTCCGCAGCAATGTAACGCACAACCCCGATTGTCTTACGTCGCTCGCCGGAACCGATCGTTTTCGGCACCCGTCACAGCAGCGGATTGCCCAATGTCAGTTTCAGGAGTGCGCGTCATGCTTTCCTGGGGTTTCACCTCCGATTGCAGTCGTCTTCTGACATTCTGAGTGCAGAAGTGCACTGCACAATCGGTCACCCAGGCTGGGCGTTCGGAGGCTGCGATGGACGCGGACAAGTTCGACGTCGCCGAGACCGGTGTGCTGACCGCGTCGGCCGAGCAGTGGGAGCAGGCGCGGACGCGGTTTGCAGTGCTCAGCGAACTAGCGGATCTATCCTCGATTGGTACCGCAGTGGTCGAGGATGCAGCGCAGCAGTTGGGGGTCTCGCCGCGGCGTGTGTACGTGCTGCTGTCCAGGCTCCGGAATGGGGGAGGGGCGGTCACCGATCTGTTGGTCTCCGCACCTTCAGGCGGGCGCGGACGCTCCCGCGTGCCGACCGAGGTGGAAGTGGTAATCGCCGAGCACATCAACCGTGACTTTCTGGCTCGCCAGAAGCTCAGTGTGGCTGCGCTGCATCGTCGTATCGCGCTCGCCTGCCGCCGCGCCGGACTCCCGATCCCAGCCCGCAACACAGTCAACGCGCGGATCGCAGCAATGCACCCGGGCCGCGTCGCACGCTCACGTGGCGGACCGGACGCGGCCCGATCGCGGCAATCCGCTGGCGACGTCCCGCCGCCGGTGACGGCCGTTCTGCAACAAGTCCAGATCGATCACACCGTGGTCGATCTGATGATCGTCGACGAATACGACCGGGCACCGATCGGACGTCCGTATCTCACGATTGCCATCGATGTCTTCAGCCGCTGTGTGCCAGGGTTCGTCGTCACACTCGATCCGCCGTCCGCAGTGTCCGTCGGGTTGTGTCTGGGCAGGGTGTGCTCGGACAAGAGCGTATGGATCGACGCTTTGGGCCTTGGCGCGGATGTGCGGTGGCCGATGGTCGGAAAGCCGCGCGCCTTGTATGTCGACAACGCCGCCGAGTTCAAAAGTGAAGCGCTCCAGCGTGGTTGCGAGCAGCACGGCATCGACCTCGGCTACCGACCACCCGGCCGGCCGCATTACGGCGGGATCGTCGAACGCATCATTGGCACCGTCATGACCCAGGTCCACGAACTCCCCGGCACCACGTTCTCGAACCCAACGC
>NZ_LVCU01000355.1:0-3886 GCF_001647185.1 Rhodococcus sp. EPR-147 | reverse complement strand
TGGTATCGATGCAGCTCAGGCGAGTATCGGCGAAGCACGGGGGCAGTTACACGAAGCAGAGATATTCGCGCCAAGTGCTGATAACCAATCTACTAGTTGACATAATGTTGATTATCGGCAAAAAGGAGCCGCAGTTCAGGGGTGTCTCGACGGACGCCGCGCGACTTCGGTTCCTGTGGCCGACCCATTCACAACGCTTCCGCGTCGAACGCTGTGTGCACGTCCCACTCGAGCGCTGCGGCGGACACTCGGCGCTGTTGTCCAACGGGCAGCTCCTTGCGACGGTTGGACGAAATGTGTGAATCAGATGGAGCTTGCGTCACTCTCTTGCATTCCCCTCGCCCCACCTTCAACCTTACAAAGCGTCACAGTGACGTTTTGTAAGGGTGGAGTTGGGACGAGCAGGCCGCGGTCCAGTGGCCGAGTCGGTGTCTCTCCCCTGGCCTTCGTATGCTCCAGGCGGGGTCGGTTATGGATGCTCGTCGAGCGGTACCGGTTTCGTGGTCGGCCGAGGGACCTTCTCGGACTGTGAGGTATCGAGGTCGGGGTCGTTTTCGTCGCCGACGGGATCGGGCGAAGTGGTGGCCACCTGATCCGCCAATTCCAACCCCGCACCTGCGTAGACATTGAACGCGATGTCCACGCCGTGCTCCTTGGCCCACTGCACTTCGTCGTCGTAGCGGGCCACTGCGGCGACTGTTCCACTGAATCCGGATTCGCGCAGACAGGCGAGTGCTGTGACATTGGCACCGTGACGCGGCATCGCGAGCACGGCAATGCGTACCGACTCGGAATGCCGTAGTTGATGCCAGAAATCGAGATCGGTTGCGTCCCCTTCGATGACTCGTAATCCCTGATCGGCCAGGCGACGAATGCGAGGCCCGTCGTAGTCGACTCCTACGGCATCCAGGCCGTAGTGATCGGTGAGCCGCTGATATGCCGCGAACCCGACACGCCCCATTCCGATCACGACCACCTCGGCGTCGCCGGCATCGCCGGAGCGTTCCTCGGGATGCAAGCTCGACTCGTCCTGCTCGGGTAGACGGGTCGCGATCTTCTCGACCATCAGGTGGCCACGACCGTTCACCAGAGCCGACGCGACGAAACTCAAAGCCACGGCGATCGACATCTCGACCAGCCAGGCCGGTGCGAGTAGGCCGGTCGTCACTCCTACCGACACGACGATCAGGCCGAATTCGGAGTAGTTCATCAGGCTCAGTCCGGCCAGGAGCGCGGTCCGATATCGCAACTTCATCAGGGCGAACAGCGCCAAGTACAGGACGGATTTGAGTGGCAGCAGAAGCACCATGAGGAGGGCGACACCGAGACTGGGTAGGTCCGGCAGCCCGGACAAACCGATCGAGACGAAAAAGCCCACCAGGAGCAGTTCCTTGATGTGGAACAGCGATCGTGACAGTTCCGACGAGGCCGGATGCGATGCCAGCAACACGCCGATGACCAGTGCGCCCAGATCCCCCTTGAGCCCCAGGGCGGAGAACAGGGCGTAACCCGGGACCAGCGCCATCACGATGCCGAACAGCGACTGCATCTCGCCGTGGCCGAGTCCGCTCCAGATCTTCCGAAGGATCCGCGTCACCGGCCACAGCAGTACGAGCGTCACCGCCCATGGGCTCGGTAGCGAGCCGCTGGTTATGGTGAGAAAAACCACGGCAACGATGTCCTGCATGACCAGGACACCGATCGCCACCCGTCCGTAGAGGGCGTGCGACTCCCCTCGCTCTTCCAGAACCTTGACCACGAACACCGTGCTCGAGAACGACATCGCGAATGCGAGCAACGCTATCGTCGTCAGACTTTGGCCGGACAACATGGCCAACCCGGCGACGGCGGCGAGCCACAGCACGGTGGTACCGACCACGATGCTCGCCACCAGATGCACCGATGTCGTCAGCCACACCTCCCGGCGCAGAAGAATACGAACGTCGAGCTTGAGACCGATTGCGAACAACAGCAGTGTCACGCCCAGGTCGGCGATCAGCTCGAGCTGGGGCACCTCACCGACATCGAGCGCATTGATGACGAAACCGGCAGCGAGAAACCCGACCAAGGGAGGTAGCCGTACCACCATGGCGAGTCCGCCCAGACCGAAGGCGATGACGAGGTAGATCGCGGCAACTGTCATGCACGGTCCCTTTGCTGGTGGGCTGCAACCGGATCTCCAACGGATCTTTCGACGTCGGCACAAGCCGTCGGAGTGCCCCTAGTATCCCGGCATACGCCACATTTCACAGCGGACGACTGCCGACGAGAACGGCGATCGACGAAGTCGCCTGATGACTTCGTCGATCGCCGTCAGCACGATCGACTACCGCGGTCCTTCCGTACGGAAGGACTCAGAGCTCGAACTCGGCCGGATCGATTCCGACTGCGAAGCACGCATTGCGCACGGCAGCCTTCTCGTGATCGTCGAAGTGGCCGTCCGCGCCGCCGATGATGATGCCGATCTGGATGACGGCCCGTGCCTGGTCGGGCTTCGACTTCAGCTTGCCGATCGTGGCTGTCGCCTCGACCTTCCCGAAGTCGAAGTCTCCCTGCAGCTTGTCGCAGTACCAGTCGAACTTCTGCCGAAGCTCGTCGGGCTCGAACACTCTCAGAGCCTCGTTGCCGGCGATCAGTGATGCCTTCTTCTGGCGCTCGGCAGGATCGATGGTGCCGTCCGCCGCCGCGATCAGGGCACACATGGCCATGCTGCCGTTGGCGAATTCCTTGTTCTTGAACTGGCTGGTCTTGGTCTGCAGCTGGCCGTTCAATTCCTGTGCCTTGGATTTGAGTTGATCCCAGAACGCCATGGAGCTCCTCACTAGGTCGTACCGCCTGCGCAGTCGCGCGGGCGGTACGACCATTGTCCATGGAGTCGGTGAACGAGTAAGGAACCGCAGTTCAGCGCAGTCGCTCTGCGTCATGAGCTTTGGCCAACAGCTCGGCGCACAGTCGGTGCAGTTCCGCAGCGTCGGCACCTTCCGCCACCGCCGTGCTGACGTCCTCGGCGGCACACCGAACCTCGAACGCTCTGTCTGCCACGGCCGACACCTCCTCCGCGGTCAGCACGACGGCGTCGTCGGGAATCGACGTCCCTTTCGTCGCGCTGCGCTGCTCGTAGGCTCGCTGACGGCACGATTGACGGCAGTACCGCCGCTTACGGCCGGTTCCTGTATCGGCGACCGGGCGCCCGCACCAGGCGCATGTCTGGTCGCGGCGGGTTCTGGCGGACATGGTCGTTCAGCCTACTGCGGCCGCGAGGTAAGATCGCCCGATAAGCTGCGCCGATGGGATCGCACCGGGACTCATCGGCCCGGGAACGAACCGACGCGCGGCGACGTTGTAGATCAGTGGGTAGACGGTGTAGTTCGATGTCGACGGATGGCTTCGACGCACGTACCTACTATCGATGGAGAGGACTTCACCATGGCAGATCGTGTACTTCGAGGTAGCCGACTGGGAGCGGTCAGCTACGAGACCGACCGTGATCACGACCTGGCGCCCCGCCGCGTTGCGCGCTACCGGTGCGACAACGGCGAGGAGTTCGACGTACCGTTCGCCGACGATGCCGAGATTCCCGGAACCTGGGCTTGCCGCAACGGTCTGGAAGGGTCGCTGATCGAGGGAACCGCGCCGGAGGCCAAGAAAGTCAAGCCTCCCCGTACGCACTGGGACATGCTGCTCGAGCGTCGTTCGGTCGACGAGCTCGAGGAGCTTCTCAAAGAGCGTTTGGACCTGCTGAAGGTCAAGCGCCGCGGCGCATGACGTTCACCGCACTCTGCACCGCCTGATTGGAAACAATCCGGCGGTGCAGTTTTTTTATGTATATCGAACTTATCGGATGTTTTCGCGGACCTTTGTTGCATTCATTGTCGCCTGACCAGCT
>NZ_LVCU01000354.1:0-5335 GCF_001647185.1 Rhodococcus sp. EPR-147 | reverse complement strand
CGCCGTAACAGTTGTCGGACAATACCGATAAACAGCGGCATCGCACTCGAAAAATCAGGGGGCAATAACTCGTGAGCCAGGATTCTGATCAGCGCTCGACCGACGCTTTGCGCACGGCGGCCTCCGAAGCGGAATCGGAAGGCCATCGCGCAGTCGGCGAGCAGAAGCTTGCGGAGTTGAGGCGCGAGTTGGACGGAATCGACGAAGTTCTGCGCGCTGCAATTCGAGACCGCATCGATGTGTGTGTACGTGTTGCACACGTAAAACGAGAACACGCCATTCCGATGATGCAACCAGGCCGTGTCGGATTGGTGACAGAGCGAGCGAGAGAATTCGCGTCGGCCAATGGGATGTCCCCCGACTTTCTCGAAGATCTGTACCGAACGATGATTGCAGAGGCATGTCGCGTCGAGGATTCGATCATCGATTCTCCGACGCCCGGGCCGGGCCTCGACAGGAAACGGTAGAAGCACGCCGATGACGATTCATACGCTCCTGGTGGACAATTACGATTCGTTCACCTACAACCTGTACAGCCTTCTCACCGAGGTGAACGGACGGCCGCCGACGGTGGTCAAGAACGACGTCGAGTGGACGTCTTTGGATTTCGAGGCTTTCGACAACGTCGTGATCTCACCCGGTCCAGGGCGGCCCGATGTGGAGCAGGACTTCGGGATCAGTTCTCGCGTGATACTCGAGTCCGGTCTACCGATACTCGGCGTGTGCCTCGGGCATCAGGGTCTGTGCCATCTGTTCGGTGGCAGTGTCGATCTCGCGCCCGCGCCGATGCACGGCAGGATCACCGACATCACTCATTCCGGCGTGGACCTGTTCGCCGGAATCCCCTCGCCCTACTCGGTGGTGCGGTATCACTCGCTCGTGGTGACCCGCACCCCTGCCGACTTCGAGGAAGTCGCATGGACGCCCGACGGACTGGTCATGGCCGTGCGGCACCGGAGCAAGCCCATGTGGGGCGTTCAGTTCCATCCCGAGTCGATCAGTACCGAATACGGCCGCGAACTACTCGCCAACTTCCGCGATCTGACACTGGCTCAATCGGCCGCATCGAGCGCCGCACGGACTCAGGATTCGATCTTCACCATCGAAACACGTTCGCTCGACGAGACTTTCGACTCCGAGCAGGTATTCGACGCTCATTTCGCGGACGGCTCGAAGAGTTTCTGGCTGGACGGTAGCGCGGCTCTCGAACCCGACTGCAGATTCACCGTCATGGGCGACTGCTCGGGTCCTCATGCGGAGTACGTGACCTACTCGGTTGCCGAGACCACGGTGACCGTGCAAGGTGCCGACGGTACGACCGAGCGCATCCACTCGACATTCTTCGACTACATCGACGAGCGATTGCGAGAGCGGTCCACTCCCCCTCGACACGACCTACCGTTTGCTTTCGGACTCGGCTACGTGGGGTATCTGGGATACGAGCTCAAGGCCGATACCGGTGGCCAACTGGTTCACACGGCCTCGACTCCCGACGCGTCGATGGTCTTCGCAGATCGCGCGCTGGTGTTCGACCATGAAGCCGGCACCCTGTATCTGATGGGGTTGGCCACCACCCCCGGGGATCCTGTGTTGGCGCAGTGGTTCGACTCTGTCACCGAGACCCTGCGTGGCTTGTCTCGAAAGGCAGTCCCGAACGACCACGCGGATGCGCCAGCGTCGGGCACTCCCCTGCTCGGAGCAGATCGATCGCTCGAGCCCCGTCTACGCCACGACCGTGCCCACTACCTCGATCTGATTTCCCAGTGCCTCGCCGAGATTCGCTCCGGTGAGACGTACGAGGTCTGTTTGACCAACACGGCGACCGTAGCCGGTTCCATCGACGCGACCGCCACCTACTCGTACATGCGTGAAATCAACCCCACTCCGTACAGTGCGCTGCTGAAGTTTCCCGAGCTGTCGGTGTTGAGTGCGTCTCCGGAACGCTTCTTGCGCATCGACGCCGACCGCGTAGTCGAGTCCAAGCCGATCAAGGGGACGCGTCCCCGCGGAGCCACGGCGGAAGAAGACAACGCGCTCAAGGCCGATCTCGTCGCGAACGAGAAGGACAAGGCCGAGAATCTGATGATCGTGGATCTGGTGCGCAACGACCTCGCCCAGGTCTGCGTGCCGGGGTCGGTTCACGTACCGAAGCTGTTCGATGTCGAAACCTATGCTCCCGTGCACCAATTGGTCTCGACCGTTCGTGGCCGCCTGCGCGAGGACGCATCCGCGGCGGACTGTATCCGTGCCGCGTTTCCCGGTGGTTCGATGACAGGAGCCCCGAAGATCCGCACGATGGCGATCATCGACAAGCTCGAAGACGGACCGCGCGGGGTGTACTCGGGTGCCATCGGTTACTTCTCGATTACCGGCACCGCAGACTTCTCGATCGTCATTCGCACGATCGTGGCCACCGAGCATGAAGTGACGTACGGAGTGGGTGGTGCAATCGTGGCACTGTCGGATCCCGACGAGGAGTTCGAGGAGACAATGGTCAAAGCCGTGTCGATGCGCCGGGCGTTGACCGGGCGGACAGCGAACAGCGGGTAGAGCGCACGCGCTCCACCCGCTGTTCGGACCTCCGTCGGCTCGGGGCCGTTCTGCCTTACGGAGTGGTGAAGTACTCGAACACGGCAGGCTGAGCCTGCGGGTTTCCGTTGGACGTACCGATGACCGCGCCGGCAACCGTACCGATGACGGTTCCGATGATGCACCCGGAGATGAAGTTCGGGAAGATCGATACACAGCCGATGGCGAAGCCGAGGCCTGCGCCGATCGCCGTGCCGACACCGCCACCGTTGTTCCAGCCGATTGCGAGCTGGTTGACCATGTTGTCGAATGCCTGCTGCTTGGTCTGCGGACCTGCGACCTCGGCGACGGGAACCGTCTGCGGAGTCAACGTCAGTTCGCGACCCTCGGCACCGATCAGCGGTGCGATCGAGTAGACGGTGCCGTTGATGGTGTATTCCAGCGGAACGGTTGCGAGCGTGGCACCGGCCTGGTCGATGACGGACACGTTCTCGCTCGTGGCGTCGACCCGGAACAGCCCGGCATCGAGGATGGTGGTGACCGTGCCGTCCGGGTTGACCGAAGTCTCGTAATTCACCGGGTCCGACGACGGGTCTGCCACAGCATGGCCTGCTCCGGTGGCCACCGCAGCGGTCAACGCCACCGCTACCGTTGCTGTTCTGATCAGTTTCACTTCTGTCCCCTGGTGGTAGTGATTCGTATTCGACGGCATTCGTCTCGAGTGCCGATGGTATTCGTAGATGTGCCCTGCGATGTGAAGAACACATCAATTGTTATTCAGGTGTATTCCCGAGATGAGAATCGACGACCGGCCCGATCACAGTGGCCGCATCTGCATTGGTCATCTCGTTGTGGAAAACGTCGACATCGTGGATGACGATATCTCCTGTCACATACGGCCGCCATTCCTGCGGAGATCGAACAATTCCATCGCTCGCACCCTTCGTTGCGGAGAAGAACAAAACATCTCCGTCGAACACGTCCGGGATGAACTCGGCCATTATTCGAGTCGAGTTCTCGAATCCCGCATTGATACGTCGCAGATGATCGGCGGAAACGCCGGTCGTCTGTCCCAACGACTCGTCGAGTAGTTCGACGCCCCGTTCGTAGGTCAACGGCTCGGTCGAGGGCTGAGCAGTCAGATCGAGCCCCAATCCCGCAAGCAGGTTCTCGACGCTCAACGCTCCCTCGACCGCTTCGCCGTCGTGCCCGTCGACGTAGCTGTCCAACAGTGCGAGGGTGCGAACATCGCTGCCGGTGCTGCGCAGTTCCACCGCTATCGCATGAGCGAGCGAGCCGCCGAGCGACCACCCGAGCAGGTGGTACGGACCCACCGGCTGAACAGCGCGAATCTCGTCGGCGTAGCGGTGCGCGAGATCGCGAATGGACCCGAACGTCGACCCTTCGACGATGCTCGGCAGCTGTAGGCCGTACACGGGACGGTCGTCGCTCAGATGCGAGACGAGACCGGCGTAGCCCCACGACAACCCGATTCCCGGGTGAACGCAGAACAACGGTGCCTTGGACCCGCTGCCGCGCAGCGGAATCACGACCCCGAACACCGAATCGAGATCCGCGCCCCCGGCGTCGGCATCCGCGGCGACCCGCGCTGCCAACCCCGACGGTGTCGGATCGACGAACAGCGCTTGCAGCGGCACCCGCACTCCGATGGCGTTCTCGATGGCAGGCACGATCTTCGTGGCCACCAGCGACGTCCCGCCCAGCTCGAAGAAGTTGTCGTCCATGCCGACCCGATCGACTCCGAGAACCTGCGCGAACGCATCGGCGATCGCAGCTTCCACGGCGGTGGCCGGTGCCCGGTACGGAGTGGTCGACGTCGTCAGCTCCGGAACCGGCAGGGCCCGCCGATCGAGCTTGCCCACAGGCGTCAGCGGAATGTCGTCCAGCTCGATGATCGCCGACGGAACCATATGACGCGGAAGCACTTTGGCGACTCGGTCTCGAAGTGCTTCGGTGTCGACCGATTCGCCGTCGGCCGCGAGAACGTAGGACACGAGGACGGTGTCACCCGACGCCGCCGTGTGCCCGATCGTGGCGGCGAATCCGACCTGCTCGTTCTCGGTGAGTGCGGAGTCGATCTCGCCGAGTTCGATGCGGAAACCGCGCACCTTGACCTGGAAGTCACTGCGTCCGACGAACTCGACGGCTCCGGCACTTCCCCAGCGCACGATGTCACCGGTTCGATACATCCGGTCGCCAGGAGTACCGAACGGATCGGCGACGAAGCGCTCGGATGTCAGCCCGAAACGCCCGAGGTATCCACGGGCGGTACCGGGACCGGCGATGTAGAGCTCGCCCGACACTCCGGCCGGAACCGGCCGCAGTCGTGCGTCGAGCACCTGGAACCGGAATCCGGTTCCAGGCCTGCCGACGTCCACCGTGCCACCGGGCACCAGCGGACCACCGACACTCGCCTGGATGGTGGTCTCGGTCGGACCGTAGCCGTTGAACATCTGGCGGCCCGGTGCCCATTTCGCCACCAACTCCGGAGTACAGGCCTCACCTCCGACGGCGAGGACCCGAACGTTGCCCAGACGTGTCTCGTCGATCGACGACAGCGCCGCGGGCGTCAGGAACGCGTGCGTGACGTGTTCGGATTCGAGCAGGTCGGCCAAGTCGCCGCCGCCGAAGACTCCCGGCGGCACGATCACGACGGTGGCACCGACGCCGAACGCCATCGTCAGCTCGTAGATCGATGCGTCGAAACTCGGTGACGCGATGTGCGAAACACGCGAATCCCGAGTGGGGCGGAATCGCTCGAGCACCTCGGCCTGGAGGTTGGCCA
>NZ_LVCU01000353.1:0-707 GCF_001647185.1 Rhodococcus sp. EPR-147 | reverse complement strand
GTCGCCGTACGCTCGACGTCGGTCACCGCGTCCGCCGGGTAGCGAGACAACTCCGCGGAAATTTCCGGATCGTCCAGAACCAGCCACGGGACGGTGTCGGGCAGCGATCCCCTGCTGTCGATGTCGGTCAGACCCATTGCGGCATGGGAATCTTCGAGCATGTGCGCGATTCGGTCCGCCGGGTAGTTCGGATCGACGGGCAGGAATGCAGCACCGGTCTTGGCCACGGCCCACACCGACAGCACCGACTCGATCGATCGAGGCAGCGCCAACGCGACGAACGTCTCGGGCCCGACGCCGTAGTCGATCAGCATTCGAGCGATTCGGTTGGACCAGCTGTCCAGATCGGCGTAGGAAAGGCTGATGCCTCGGTAGGTGACGGCCACTGCGTACGGGTCGAGCGCGACCGCCGCCGCGAGCAACTCCGGCCACGTCCGGACTGCTGCGTCCGGGTTTCCTCGCGCCGGCGCCAACGCGCGCTGCTCGTCGGCGCCCAGAATTTCGATGTCTCCGACCACCGCGTGCCGGTCGCGTCCGACGGCGTCGAGAACTCGAATCAGTCGTGCCGCGATGGCCTCGACGCTGGCCGCGTCGAACAGCGATGTGGCGTAGTCGAATGCGGCCTCGAAGCCGGACGGACGTCCCGCCTCGTCGAAGGTCTCGGACAGCAGCAGCTGAAGATCCTGCTTGGCTACCGGAACGTCGAA
>NZ_LVCU01000352.1:0-12653 GCF_001647185.1 Rhodococcus sp. EPR-147 | reverse complement strand
TATGCCGTCGAACGGGTGGGATTGAGAACCTCGACGATTCTCTCGAAGGGCATCTCGGTGTGATCGAACGCGTCGAGATCGTGTGCCTTGACCTGGTTCAGCAGATCGTCGAACGTCGCGGACTCGTCGACTCGGCTGCGCAGCACGAGCGTGTTGACGAACATACCCACGAGGTCGTCGAGCGCCGCGTCCCCGCGCCCGGCCACCGGAGTGGTGATCGCGATGTCGTCGGTGCCGCTCAAACGAGCCAGAACGACCGCGAACGCCGCGTGCAGCACCATGAACATGCTGACGTTCTGTTCCCGAGTGATGTCGACGAGCGTCCGATGGATGTCGGCATCGACCGTGAAGCGAACTCGGCCACCGTGGAAGTCCTGCGTGGTCGGCCTCGGTCGGTCCGTCGGCAACGGCAGCAGGTCGGGAAGACCCGCGAGCGCGGTGGACCAGTGCTCGAGCTGGGCCGCGGCCACGCTCGACGGGTCCTGCTCGTCTCCGAGCAGCGAACGCTGCCAGATCGTGTAGTCGGCGTACTGGACGGGCAGCGGCTGCCAGTTCGGTGCCTGACCTGCACTGCGCGCCGAGTACGCGAGCACGACGTCGCGAGCGAGCGGTGCCATCGACGCGCCGTCGGCGGCGATGTGGTGCACCACCATGGCGAGTACGAAGACAGGATCCTCGGACGCGTCGACGCCGGCATCGAGCACCTCGAACAGCTCGACGTGCACCGGGATGTCGGTGGTCACGTCGAATCCTCGACCGGCCAACAGAGCGACGCGATCGGCCAGAACAGCGGCATCGATCCGTTCGGATTCGACCGCAGGTGCGACCTCGGCAGCCGGGTGCACGAGCTGCACCGGGAATTCCGGACCGTCGGGGAAGGTCGTGCGCAGAGATTCGTGGCGTCCCAGAACATCGACCACCGCGGCAGCCAGAGCAGCGGTGTCGAGCCGCCCGGTCAGTTTGACGACCAGCGGCACGTTGTACGCGGCCGACGAGGTGTCGAACTGGTTGATGAACCACATCCGCTGCTGAGCGAGCGAGAGCGGAATGTTCTCTGGACGTGCCGCCGCTACGAGAGCCGGGCGCTGCGCCCGAGTGTCGGCAGTGCCGACTGCGCTCGCCAGTCCCGACACCGTCGGGGTCTCGAAGATCGTGCGTACACCGATGGAGGTACCGAACTCGGCGTTGACGCGAGCGATCACCCGCGTTGCGCTGAGCGAGTCACCACCGAGCTCGAAGAATCCGTCGTCTGCACCGACTCGATCCACCTCGAGGATCTCGGCGAAGACCGCCGCGACCGTCAGCTCGGCCGGCGTACTCGGCTCTCGGTACGAGGTGGCCGAGCCGAACTCCGGTACGGGCAGTGCGGCGCGATCGAGCTTGCCCACCGGAGTGAGCGGAATCGACTCGAGCACGACGATGGCGCTGGGCACCATGTGCGACGGCAGCGCGGCCGCAAGATGGTCACGCAGAACCGCTGTGTCGAAGGTGTCGACCGCGTGTGCCGGGTTGTCCCCCGTCAGGCGCACGTACGCCACGAGAACAGTGGCACCGGACGGCCCGGGAGTTCCGAAGGTGGCTGCGAAATTCACCGCGGGATGTGCCGAGAGCGCGGCGTCGATCTCGCCGAGTTCGATGCGGAAGCCGCGGACCTTGACCTGCGAGTCGCTGCGACCGACATATTCGATGGTCAGATCCGGCGACCAGCGCACCACATCTCCGGTGCGGTACATGCGGGCACCGGGAGCACCGAACGGGTCGGCAACGAATCGTTCGGCCGTCAGCCCCATCCGATCGTGGTAGCCGCGGGCCAGGCCGACGCCTGCGAGATAGAGCTCACCCGCGACCCCGACGGGAACCGGCTGCAGTCGCGAGTCGAGAACCACCTCGTACACACCCCGCACCGGCCCACCGATCGACACCGGCTCGCCGGCGACCATCGGTGCACTGATGTTGGACATGATCGTGGCCTCGGTCGGTCCGTACCCGTTGAACAGGTTTCGACCGGGAGCCCACTTGGTGACCAACTCGGACGGAACGGCCTCGCCGCCGACCACGACGTCGGCGAACGTGTCGAGACCGGCCGGATCGACCGAGGCGAGGGCGGACGGGGTGATGAAGCCGTGAGTGACCGATTCCTCGGCCAGCAACGACGCCAGCTCGGCTCCGCCGTACACCGTGGGTGGAACGATCACCATCGTGGCACCGACGCCGAACGCGAGCAGGTACTCGAGTACGGACGCGTCGAAGCTGGGTGACGAAACATGAAGCGTGCGTGAGTCCTTCGTGACTCGATAGCGCTCGCGCTGCTCGGTCGCGAAGTTGTCGAGGCCGGAGTGGGTGACCACGACCCCCTTCGGTACACCCGTCGAACCCGACGTGTAGATCGTGTACGCCGCACTCGACAGGGTGACGCGACCACGGCGTTCGTCGTCGGCGACGGGCTCGTCGCTCACCGCGTTCGGACCGTCGGTGGCGAGGTCGTCCAGGACGATCCACGGCACGGTCGACGGCAGGTCGTCGAGGTGAGTGCGGGTGGTGACACCGAAGGTTGCTCCGGAGTCGGCCAGCATGTGCTCGATGCGATCGGCCGGGTAGTTCGGATCGACCGGTACGAAGGCGGCACCGGACTTCGCGACGGCCCAGACGGTCAGCACCGACTCGATGGATCGTGCGATCCCGAGTGCGACGAACGTCTCGGTGCGGACACCGCGGCCGATCAGAATGCGAGCGAGCCGGTTCGACTGTCGATCCAGCTCTCGGTACGTCAACTCGCCGTCGACGCTGCGCACCGCGATGGCGTCCGGGTCGACGGCAGCTGCGTCTGAGAAGATCTCCGGTAGCAGCCGAGTCGATCGGCCTTCGAGGCCGAATACCGGAGCCAGAGAAGCGAATTCGGTATCGGCCAGCAATCGCAGCCGAGCCAGTGGCTGCTGCTCGTCGGCCAGCACTGCGTCGAGCACCCGCTCGACCCGATCGACGATGGCGTGCACGTCTTGGAGCTCGAAGAGTTCGGGCAGGTACTTGGCCTTGAGGTTCAGGCGCTCGTCGACCGAAGACACCAGTGTCAGCGGATAGTGCGCCGCGTCGGTGCCGAGGATGTCCGTCACCTGCATACCTGCGAAATCCGTTGCAGCAGAGGCTCCGGCGCGATCGACCGGGTAGGACTCGAACACCGTCAGCGTGTCGAATGCGACGCCGGCTCCGGCCGCGCGCTGGATGTCGGTCAGACCGAGGTAATGGTGATCGAGCAGCGCTGCCTGTTCGGCCTGCACACGATCGACCAGTGCGCCGAGTGTCTCGGCCCGATCGAGCGTGACCCGAACGGGAAGCGTGTTGATGAAGAGCCCGATCATGCCTTCGATGCCCGGAACCTCGGGCGGACGACCCGACACCGTGGCACCGAAGACGACGTCCTCGCGACCGGTCAGAGTGGCGAGCACGATGCCCCACGCAGTCTGAACGAGTGTGTTCAGAGTGGACCCGCGGCGCGCCGCGAAATCGCGCAGCGCCGCTGTGGTCTCGATCGACAACGACCGCTCGGTCTCGCTCGAGACAGTGGACAACTGACGACCCCGGTCACCGGTGACGAGCAGTGTCGGCTCCTCGACGCCGGCCATCGCGCTGACCCACTGCGCGGTGGAGATGGCGACGTCGCGTTGCCGCATCCACGCGAGGTAGTCCCGATACGCGGGAACTCGCGGCAGCATCGAATCGTCGGACTCGGTGACGTAGAGGGTGATCAGTTCCTTGACCACCAGCGGCGTCGACCAGCCGTCGAGCAGGATGTGGTGATTGGTCAGCAGCAGTCGCCAGTGATCGTCGGCGAGGGTGATCAGCGTGAACCGAAGCAGCGGTGCCGAGTCCATCTCGAATCGCACGCCGCGATCGGCCTCGAGTACGGCTTCCAGTGCTGCCTCGACATCGGCTTCACCGCGGAGATCGACCTCGGACCACGGCACCGTGACCGAACTCTGCACGATCTGCAGAGATTCGCCGGTGCTGTTGTGCACGAACGCTGCTCGCAAGTTCGGATGACGAGAGACTAGCTTGTTCACGGCGGAATGCATCCGCTCGGCATCGACGACGCCGCGCAGCTCCAGACCGAGCTGCACCATGTAGGCGTCGACTCCCGCGCTGTCGCTGCCGACCTCGCCTGCGAGACGGGCGTGGAAGAGCAGTCCGGCCTGCAGCGGCGACATCGACCACACGTCGTCGAGATCGGGGAACTTCTTCTCGAGCACCTCGATGGAACGCTGATCGATGTCCACCAGCTCGAGGTCGGACGGGGTGAAGCCGCCCGCGCCCTCGGTCGAGGCGTGCTCGGTGATCGCGGTCAGTGCCTGCGTCCACAGTTCGATCAACCGATCGACCTCGTCCGCATCCAGGATGCCGGCCGGGAACGCGAAGGTGGCGTCGAGCTGGGGCCCGTCGGGTGTCGAGGTGGTGACGGCGTTGATGTCCAGCGCGGCCGGTACCGGCATGTCCGGGTTCTGTGCGTCGCCCAGTTCGGCGTCGGCCACAGGAATCCAGCCCACGTCTTCCATGCCCTCGGACGATCCGGTCGAGAAGCGCCCGAGGTAGTTGAAGCTGACCTGCGGAGCGGCGTAACCGGACAGTGCCTCAGTCCCGTCGGAGTCCAGGTACCGCAGCATGCCGTAGCCGATTCCGTGATCGGGGATCTCGAGCAGCTGTTCCTTGACGGCCTTGATCAAGGCTCCGGCGGAGTCGCCACCGGACAACGCGTCGGCGATGTCCAGGGAGCCGAGGTCGAGTCGAACCGGGAAGATCGTGGTGAACCAGCCGACGGTTCTGCCGAGATCGGCTCCGGGCACCACGGCGTCTTCACGGCCATGGCCTTCGAGTGTGATCAACGCACTGCGGACAATGGCTCCCCGTTCGCGACGCCACGCCGTCAGTGCCAATGCCAGCCCGGCCAGGAGACCGTCGTTGACGCTGCCGCGGAAGGCATTCGGTACCGCTGTCAGCAGTCGTTCGGTCACCTGGACCGGGAGCGATGTGCGGATGCGCTGGACGGTCGCGTCGACATCGACGCGCTTGTCCAGTGGTCGCGAACCGATCGTCGGATCGTCGCCGTTCAGAATGCGCTGCCACAGGCCGATTTCGTCGGCGCGGCCCGCGGTGACCTCGGTCAAACCGGTGGACCACCGTCGCATCGATGTGCCGATCGGTGCCAGCGCAGGCGTGTCGCCCGCGACGATCTGGCTCCAGGCCGTCGCCAGATCCGGGACGAGGATGCGCCACGACACGCCGTCGATCACGAGGTGATGTGCGACGACGAGCAGTCGGCCGGACCCGTTCGGGGCCTGGAACCACACCATCTGCACCATGACCCCGTCGGCGGGGACCAGTCGATCTGCTGCAGCGTCGAGTTCCGTTGCGGCACGGGAGGAGAATTCAGGACCGTCCACGGAATCGACCGAGACCGCGTGGATCACCGACGCGGCGGACACAGTGCCGATCGGAGCTACTTCCTCGTGCCAGATTCCGTCCGTGTCCTGGAACAGTCGCGATCGCAGCATGTCGTGACGATCGAGCACGGCCTGCACGGTGCGCTCGAGCGTGACGCTCTCGATACCGACCGGGAGCTGAAGCAGTGCCGTCTGGGTGTAGCGCCCGAAGTCGGTGCTGCGCTCCAACATCCAACGCACGACCGGAGTGAGGGGCAGCGGGCCGACTCCCCCACCGTCGAGTTCTTCCAGTACGACGACGTCGCCTCCGAGGACCACGACCTCGGCCAATGCCGCGACGGTCTTGCGCTCGAAGATGTCGCGCGGAGCCAGGACCAGACCGGCCGCCTTGGCGCGTGAGACAAGCTGGATGGACATGATGCTGTCGCCGCCGAGCGCGAAGAACGAGTCGTCGACGCCGACGGTGTCGAGGCCGAGGACGTCGGCGAACAATCCGGCGAGAATGGACTCGACTTCGGTTGCCGGCAAACGGCTCTCGGTGACATTGGCGGAGAAGTCCGGAGCCGGCAAAGCCCGGCGGTCGAGCTTTCCGTTGGCGGTGAGCGGCAGCTCGTCCAGCACGATCAAAGCGGCCGGAACCATGTACGACGTCAGTGAGTGTCCGACGAATTCGAGAACGGCGGAGTGGTCGAGTGTTCGGCCCGCCTCGGCGACGACGTATCCGATCAGTCGATCACCGAATCCGTCGTCTCGAACCGAGACCACGGACGCCGCGACGCCGTCGAACGCCAACAGCGCGCTTTCGATCTCGCCGAGTTCGATACGGAAGCCGTGCAGCTGCACCTGCATGTCGCTGCGGCCCAGGTACTCGAGCGCGCCGTCACGATTCCACCGTGCGGTGTCACCGGTGCGGTACATCCGGGCACCGGCGTCTCCGGCCGGATCTGCCACGAAACGGGTGGCCGACAGGCCGGCCCGGCCCAGGTATCCGCGAGAGAGCTGTGCCCCGGAGACGTACATTTCACCGGTGACGCCGGGTGGTACCGGATTGAGACGCGTGTCGAGAACGGCGACGCGCAGTGCGGGGATGGCCTGACCGATGACGCTGGCCGAGGCCGATGCCGCGAACTGCTCGGTCAAGGCCAGGTGGCTCACGTGGACTGTCGTCTCGGTGATGCCGTACATGTTGACCAGAGTCGGGGCGGACTCGTCGTGCCGGGCGTACCAGCGAGCCAACTGCCCGAGATCGAGTGCCTCGCCGCCGAAGATCACGTAGCGCAGCGAGAGATCGGAGTCCGTGATGCCGGCGAGGTTTCCGGTGGCCACACGATCGGCTTCCGCGAACTGGTAGAACGCCGTCGGTGTCTGGTTGAGCACCGTGACCCGCTCGCGAACGAGCAACTCGCGGAACAGCTCCGGAGAGCGTGCCGTGTAGTAGTCGACGACCACGAGTGTTCCACCGTGCAGCAGCGGTCCCCACAGCTCCCACACCGAGAAGTCGAACGCGTACGAGTGGAACATCGTCCAGACGTCACGATCGTCGAAGTCGAAGAGATCAGCGGTGTTCGCGAACAGCGTCGCCACGTTGCGGTGCGCGATCTGCACGCCCTTGGGGCGACCGGTGCTGCCCGAGGTGTAGATCACGTACGCGATGGAATCGGCGCTGGTGCCACCCGAACGGTCCGCGTCGGTCAGCGGGGCACCCGACATGCCGGCCAGCTCCGCGATCAGCTCGGGCGAATCGATCTCGAGGACATCGAGATCCGAGGCGGGCACCGCCGCACTGTCGGCAACAGTGGAGATCACGCAGACGGGCGAGGCGTCTTCGAGCATGAACGCCAGCCGGTCCGCTGGGTAGGACACGTCGATCGGAAGGTAGCCGCCACCGGACTTGATCACCGCGAGCAGCGCGACGATCAGCTCCTCGTTGCGAGGCATCGCGACCGCTACCAGCGATTCCGACGTCACACCGCGCTGTACGAGAAGCCGTGCGAGTCGGCTGGAGCGGTCGTCGAGCTCGGCGTAGGTCAGCGTGTGATCTCCGAAGACGACGGCGCGCGAATCGGGGAATCGCGCGGCGGCAGCAGCGAATCGATCGGCCAGCGTCGCATCGGATGCCACCCGGCCAGCGTGGTTCCAGTCATGCGTCATGGCGTCGAGCTCGCCCGGCAGGAGCACATCGATATCGCCGACTGCGCGCTCGGGATCGCTCGTCACGGAGGCGAGCACGGCACCGAATCGTGCCGAGAACTCCTCGACGGACGATGCCTCGAACAAGTCGGTCGCGTAGGTGATCGCGGCGGTCATCCCGGCCGGTGCACCGGCCTCGTCGAACTCCTCGGCGACGGTCAGTTGCAGGTCGAACTTCGCGATGTGAGCATCGATGTCGACGGCCTCGACCGTGAGGTCCGGCAGTTCGAGCGTCGCGGACGTGTTGTTCTGGAACTCGAGAAGCACCTGGAACAACGGCGAGCGGTCGGTCGAACGAGCGGGGTCGAGAACGTCGACCAACCGCTCGAACGGCACATCGGTGTTCTCGAACGCCGCGAGATCGGCTGTACGCGTGGCCCGAAGCAGATCGGTGAACGAAAGCTGCGGTGCCACCTCCGTGCGCAGAACCAGGGTGCCGACGAACATGCCGACCAGATCGTCGAGTGCAGCGTCACCTCGTCCGGCGATCGGCGTTCCGACAGCGATGTCCTCGGTGCCGCTGATGCGCGCCATCAGGATCGACCACGCCGCGTGGACGGCCATGAAGACGGTTGCCTCGTTGGCACGTGCGAGGTCGACCAGTCCGGCATGAGTGGTGCGGTCGATCTCGAACCGAACACTGTTGCCGCGCATGGACTGTCGAGCGGGCCGCGGGTGATCGAGCGGTAGCGGCAGAACATCGGGAAGATCCGCCAGGGCGGTCTTCCAGAAGTCCAACTGCTGCGCGGCGAGGGACGCGGGATCGGACTCGTCGCCGAGGACGGTGCGTTGCCAGAGTGCGAAGTCCGCGTACTGAACGTCGAGCGGTGTCCACTTCGGAGCGCCGGCAGCCGCGCGAGAGCCGTAGGCGACCATGACATCTCGCGCCAGGGGTGCCATGGATGCGCCGTCGGCAGCAATGTGATGCACGACGATCGAGAGCACGAACTCGTCCGGTGCGATCCGGTACAGGACCGCGCGGAACGGTAGATCGGTCGAGACATCGAATCCTGTTGCGGCAGCGGCCGAGATGGCCGCAACGACCTCGGTGGCGTCCAGCTCGACGACGGCGAGTTCGGTTCTCGCCGCCTGCACGTCGAGGATCTTCTGCTCAGGACGATCCCCGCGGGTGGGGAACACCGTGCGCAGCGACTCGTGACGTTCCAGAACGTCCCCGACGGCCGCGCTCATCGCGGCGATGTCGAGTCGACCCGTCAGTCTCACCGCAAGCGGGATGTTGTACGCCGCCGAGGTCACGTCGAACTGGTTGATGAACCACATTCGTTGCTGCGCAAGCGACAACGGAATCGAATCCGGGCGCGGCTTCGCCACGAGTGCGGGACGGCGAAGGGTACCGACCGGGTTGCTGAGCACTCGCACCGCGAGTGACTCGACGGTGGGAGCCTCGAACAATGCGCGGACGCTGACCGTGGTGCCGAGGGCGGAGTTGACGCGCGCAGTGAGTCTGGTGGCACTGAGCGAGTCGCCACCCAGATCGAAGAAGCTCGAATCGATTCCGACGCCGTCGATCCCCAGTACCTCGCCGAAGATATCGGCGATGACCTGCTCGGTGTCGTTCCGCGGTGCACGCGAGTCGCCCCCGAGATGGAGATCGGGTGCAGGCAGGGCATTGCGGTCCAACTTGCCTGCCGGTGTCAGCGGAATCGACTCCAGTGCGACGAAGGCCGTCGGGATCATGTGGGTCGGTAGCGAACTCGAGACATGAGTGCGCAGAGCTGCTGCATCGACCTGCTCGCCGGACCTCGGGAGGACGTAGGCAACCAGAATGGTGTTGCCCGTCGGACCGTCGACACCCACGGTGGTGGCGAACTCGACCATCGGATGGTCGGTCAGGACGGCGTCGATCTCGCCCAGTTCGATGCGGAAGCCGCGCACCTTGACCTGGAAATCGCTGCGTCCGACGTACTCGAGCGTTCCCGACTCGGTCCACCGCACCACGTCGCCGGTGCGGTACATCCTGGCGCCGCTCTCGCCGAAGGGATTCGCGACGAAACGGTCTGCGGTCAGACCGAATCGGCAATGGTAGCCACGAGCCAGTGCCGGGCCGGCGAGATAGAGCTCACCCACGACCCCGACCGGAACGGGATGCAGTCGTGCGTCGAGGACCACCTCGCTGAAACCGATTGTCGGAGAACCGATGTCGATGGCGGAGTCGACGTCGAGTCGATCACTGATGGACGAGAAGATCGTCGCCTCGGTGGGACCGTACGCGTTGAACATCCGACGGCCCGGTGCCCAGCGAGCCACGAGCTCGGGCGGACACACGTCGCCACCGGTGGCCACCACGGCCAACTCGGTCAGGCCGTCCGGATCCACCGATGCCAGCGCGGCGGGCGTGACGAACGCGTGCGTGACGTGCTGTGCTGCGAGCAGTTCGGCCAACTCGGTGCCGCCGTAGACGGAGGTCGGCGCGATGACCATGGTCGCGGCACCGGAGAACACCATCAGCAGTTCCAGGATGGAGGCATCGAAGCTCGGGGACGCGAACGCGAGAACCCGAGCGCCCGGGGTCACCTCGAAACGAGTCCGCTCCTCTTCTGCCAGATTGGCCAGCCCGCGGTGGGTGACGGTGACGCCCTTGGGAACACCCGTCGAGCCCGAGGTGTAGATCAGGTAGGCGAGCTGATCGATGTGCATCGGGCGAATTCGGTCGCTGTCGCGAACCGGGGCGGTCGAGTGACCGGCGAGTTCGGTGCGCGTGGCGTCGTGGTCGAGCACGGTCCACCGAGCAGAGCCGAGACCGGAGACAGCGGCCTCGTGCTCCGACAGGGTCAGACCGATCGACGCGTTCGAGTCGACGAGCATGTGTTCGACGCGATCGCGCGGGTAGCTCGGATCGATCGGCAGGAACGCCGCCCCGGTCTTGGCGACTGCCCAGATACCGAGTACGGATTCGACGGACCGTGGCAGAGCCAGTGCAACGACAGTTTCCGGGCCGGCACCGCGAGCGATCAAAGTTCTTGCGAGAGCAGACGATTGCGCGTCCAGTTCGGCATAGTCCACGGTGCGGCCGTCGCTCCACAGAGCGGTGCCCTGCGGGTCGACTGCGGCAGCGTCGGTGAAGATATCGGGAAGCAGTCGAGTATCCGACGACGCCGGTCCACGAACCGGTGCCAGCTGGCGCAATTCGTCCTCGGACAGCAACGAGAGCGATCCGACGCGTCGACCGTTGTCGGTTGCGATGGCCTCGAGAACACGCACGATTCTGTCGACCGTCGCCGCAACGACGCTGTGCTCGAACAACTCCGGCAGGTACTTCGCCTCGATGTGCAGCCGGTCGTCGACCATGGCAACCAAGGTCAGAGGATACTGCGCCGTGTCGCTTCCGTCGTGTACGTCGTGCACCCGCATTCCGGCGAGGTCGGTTTCCGCCGACAACCCCGCGCGGTCCATCGGGTACGACTCGAACACCGTCAGGGTGTCGAAGGAGACGGCCGGTCCGACTGCTCGCTGAATGTCGGTGAGGCCGAGGTAGTGGTGATCGAGTAGCGCGGCCTGTTCGGACTGCACCCGTTCGAGGTACTCGCCGAGTGTCTCCGACGGATCGAGCACGATCCGGACCGGCAGAGTGTTGATGAACAACCCGACCATCGACTCGATGTCGGAGACCTCCGGCGGGCGTCCGGACACGGTGGCACCGAACACGACGTCGGAGCGTCCGGTCAGAGTGCCGAGAACCAGCGCCCAGGACGCCTGGACCATGGAGTTGATCGTCACGCCACGGGCGCGAGCGACGCTGCGCAAGCGGTTCGTCTGCTCCACATCGAGTGAGACCAACGAGCGGCCCGCCAACGTCGATTCCTGGCGTCGGCTCTCGACCGGCGTCAACAGCGTCGGCTCGGACAAACCGGCGAGAGCGCTCGTCCACGCTTCGAGAGCCGACGAGCGATCACGCTTGGCCAGCCACGACAGGTAGTCGCGGTAGGCCGGAACTCGTGGGAGCACGGTCTCGTCACCGTCGACTACGTAGAGCGTCAGCAGGTCCTTGAGCAACAGCGGCGTGGACCAGCCGTCGAGCAGGATGTGGTGGTTGGTCATCACCAGGCGCCACTCGCCCGGTGCCACGGTGATGAGCATGAAGCGCAACAGAGGTGCCTGTGCCATGTTGAATCGAGTGGCACGGTCCTCGTGTTCGATGCGATCGAGCTCGAGGGCTCGATCCTCCGGATCCAGTGCGGTCAGGTCGATCGACGACCAGGGGGCATCCACGTCGTGGTGGACGATCTGAATCGACTCGCCGTCGCTGTTGTGCACGAAAGCGGTCCGCATGTTCGCGTGTCGACGCAGCAGCCCCCGAGCAGCACGCCGGAACCGCGCCTCGTCGACGCTTCCGCGCAACTCCAGCACCAGTTGGACGATGTAGGCGTCGACGGACTGATCCGACAGCTCGGCGTGAAAGAGCAATCCGGCCTGCAGCGGCGTCATGGACCAGATGTCGTCCAGCGTGGGATAGACCCGTTCGAGGTCGTCGATGGAACTCTGATCGAGCCGCACCAGATCGAGGTCGGAGGGTGTGAAGCCACCGGCCACCGGTCGCTGGGCCAGCTGCGTCAGCGCGGTGAGGGCCTGACGCCACAGCTCCGCCAGCTCGGTGACCTCGTCCGCGTCGAGCACGCCGGTGGGGAAAGCGAACGTCGCCTCGAGCCGCGGGCCGGTCGGCGTCGCGGTGGTGACGGCATTGATGTCGAGAACGGCTGCGACCGGCAGATCCTCGTCCTGCGAATCGCCGACACCGGAGTCGTCGACCGGCAGCCACCCGTGTCCGCGAAGCTCGTCGGGAACGTCGGTGCTGTAGCGCCCGAGATAGTTGAAACTGATCTGGGGAGCCGGGAAGTCACGCAGTGCAGCGGCACCGTCCTCGTCCAGGTAGCGGAGCATGCCGTAGCCGATACCGTGGTCCGGAACGGCCAGCAGCTGCTCCTTGACCGACTTGATCAGCCGCGCTGCGTCGACGCCGCCTGCGAGTGCGTCGTCCAGATCCAGATCGGCGAGGGTCAGCCTGAGCGGGTA
>NZ_LVCU01000351.1:0-1207 GCF_001647185.1 Rhodococcus sp. EPR-147 | reverse complement strand
AGCGTCGTCGACGACCACTCCCCGACCACGTCGCCACACCGCCGTGGCGAGGGCGAGAGCCGCGAGCAGGCCGTCGTTGACGCTGCCGTGGAACGCGTCGGGCAGTGCCGTCAGTAACCCCTCGGTGACGTCGGTGGACAGCGTCAACTCGACCTTGTCCACTGTTCGGTACACGTCGATCTCGCGATCGAGTGCTCGCGATCCGATGAGTGGATCCGGTTGTGCCAGAACGTCGCGCCAGATCGCCAGTTCGTCTCCGCGGGTGGCGGTGACCTCACGCAAACCGTGCGACCAACGACGCATGGAGGTGCCGACCGGAGCAAGCTCCGGGGTGCTTCCGCCGATGATCTGGGCCCACGCCGACGCGAGGTCGGGAACCAGGATTCTCCAGGACACGCCGTCGACGACCAGATGGTGGGCGACGACGAGCAGACGGCTCCCCTCGGAGCCGGCGTCGAACCACACCATCTGGATCATGACACCGGCATCGGGTGCCAGCCGGCCGACTGCTGCTGCTGCCTCGGCGTTTGCCTGCTCCGAGAACTCCTGCCCCCGAACGGTTGTCGAGGTCACGCGGTGCACGACCGAGTTCGCCGAGACCGCTCCGACGGGAAGAACCTCCATCGCGGGGTGCTCACCCCGGTGCAGGACACCGCGAAGCATGTCGTGGTGATCGAGGACCGTCTGGACGGTGGCTTCGAGCACATCGAGTTCGATGTCGACCGGAAGTGTGAGAACCGCCGTCTGCGTGTGCTTGTCCAGAACGTCCGTCCGATCGAGCATCCACGCCACGATCGGAGTCAGAGGTACATCGCCCACGCCGCCGCCGGGCAACTCCTCCAGTACGAGAGGTGCAGTGCCGTCCGAGGACGCGACCACCTCGGCGAGCGCCGCAACCGTCTTGTGCTCGAAGACATCTCGTGGCGACAGAGACAGTCCGGCCGCCTTGGCGCGCGAGACCAACTGAATCGACATGATGCTGTCGCCGCCGAGGGCGAAGAACGAATCGTCGACGCCGACACGGTCCAGTCGAAGCACCTCGGCGAACAGTCCGGCCAACGTCTTCTCGACCGCATTGTCCGCGTCGCGACCGGACGTGACCTGAGCGGACCAATCGGGTTCGGGGAGTGCGGTGCGGTCGAGTTTGCCTGCCGGAGTCAGAGGAATGGACTCCAACATCACGAACGCAGAGGGCACCATGTGCGCA
>NZ_LVCU01000350.1:0-32949 GCF_001647185.1 Rhodococcus sp. EPR-147 | reverse complement strand
ACCAGTGTTGCAACGTAGACCGGCAGCCCGGCGGTGGACAACGCGTAGACGATGTACATCGCCATCGTCAGCATCGCGCCCTGGGCGAAGTTCACGATTCCGAGGACACCGAAGATGAGCGTCAGGCCGACGGAGATCAGTGCGTACACACCGCCGAGAAGGAGTCCGGAGACGACCGACTGCGTGACCAGGCCCTGGTCTTTTCCACCGACGAGGTAGATCACCGCCATGATGACGACGATCGCTGCTGCGACCGGGATACCGGGGTTGAGCCCCGCGAGACCTTTGTTCCCCGCTTTCTCTGCGGTCGAGGTAGCGGCAGTCACTGGCCGGCTCCCGCGGGGAACTGGATTGCGTCCGTTGCGAACTCCTCGGGGAAGACCTGAGCGACTGCACCGTCGCGAACCTGCATGACGATGACGGTGGCGTTCTTGTTCTGGCCGGTCTCGTCGAACTCGATCGGTCCGTTGAACGCGAGAAGCGGATCCTCGATCGAGACGCCGGAGATGGCGTCGCGCAGATCCTCGGGATCACTCGACGCACCGTCGTTCAGTCCGGCCGCGATGACCTCGACTGCCTGGTAGGACAGCATCGCTGCGGTCTCCATCGGGCGTCCGTATTCGGCCTCGAACCGCGAGCGGATGTCGGTGACGCGGTCGCTGGTGGCGTCGAAGTGGTAGTTGGCGCTCAACACGCCCTCCCCTGCGGCACCTGCGTCACTGGGGAACGAGCTGTCGTCGAACGCGCCGTTGGCAATTCCGTAGACGCCCTTGACGTTCAGGTTCAGCTGCTCGACCGCACGTGCGATCAGCAACCCGTCCGGGTAGTAGCCGGTGGCGACGATGACGTCGGGGTTGGACACTGCAGCCTCACGCACCTGCGTGGTGGCGTCGGAGAAATTCGTTGCCGGGTAGGTGATTTCCTGCACCGACGAGATTCCTTGGTTCGCGGCCTCGGCCTCGAACGCGTTGAAGACGCTGTCTCCGAAGGATCCCTCGATGTGCAGGTAGGAGACGCGGTCGATCGGCTGACCGGTCTGCTCCTCGATCGCGGCGAGCGCCTTGGCACCGTCGGTTCCCATGCTGGACGCATTCGGCTGCATGCGGAAGGAGTACTGGTAACCCTGGTCGAGGATCTTGTCGTCCACCGCCACATCGATCACGAGCGGAACCCGAGATCGCTCGGCAACCGAGGCGACGTTCTGTGTGACGTCGCTCTGGTACGTGCCGATGAGCGACACCGCGCCGTCGTCGATCAGCCGCTGCGCCTCACTCTGTCCGACCTCTGCTTTGCCCTGACTGTCGCCCGACACCAATTCCAACTGCCGACCGTCCATGGACGAAATACCGCCTGCTGCATTGATATCGGCCACGGCGAGGGCAGCACCGTCGTTCATCAGCCCGCCCACTCCCGCCAGAGCTCCGGTGGTGGGATGAACCGATCCGATCTTGATGGGGCCGGAGTCGTCCGAGCCGGTGGAGGAGCCACATGCTGCCGCACCCACGACTGCAACGGCTGTCAGCACGCCTACGAGCTTCTTCATTGTTGAGTCTGCCTTCCGCGCCCATCGGCGCCGAGTCGAACCACTGGGCGGAACCTACCGTTCCGCTGAGCGCACCATCAGATTGATGATTGATCTCGCTGAAATCGAGTATGGCACGCATCACGGCCTCAGAACAGGCTCTTCCGTCAATTTCTTGTTACGGGTATGGTTCGCTCAGCGGAACGCACGCACATCCGAAAGGTGACACTTATGGTCAGCAGGCCTGCACTGGAGACGTCGACGGGAACAGAGTCCGCCGATCGTGTCGCCGATGTGCTCATCGCCTTCGCGCAATCCGATCGGGCACTGGGCGTGTCCGAGATCGCTCGCACTCTCGACCTGAGCAAGGCTGTGGTGCACCGCATTCTGCAGTCGCTGGCATCGCGGTCGATCGTGCAGCCGGTTGCGGGCGAGTCGACATATTCCCTCGGCCCGGCGGCGATCGGACTCGGCACCAAGGCGTGGAGCCAGCTCGACGTCCGGTCGATCGCGGCTCCCGTGCTGCGCGCGCTTCGCGCGAACACACGCGAGACCGCAACGCTGTCGGTGCTCGTGGGGCACCGCCGTGTCTATCTCGATCAGTACGAGAGCCCCCAGGAGGTGAAGATGGTGGTCGAGATCGGCCCTCAGTACGCGTTGCACTCGGGAGCCTCGAGCCGAGCGATCCTGGCGTTCCTCCCCGATCGATTCGCGGACGAGGCCTTCCAGGAACTCCGCAGCAGCTCCCCCGACGCCGACGAGACCCGCTTCCGCGCCCGCCTCGCCGAGATCCGTACCAACGGATACGCAACCTCGACGAACGAGCGAAACACCGGTGCAGCATCGATCGCCGCGCCGTTCTTCGACGCCGCAGGGCACGTACTCGGATCGGTCAGCTCCTCGGGCCCCGCTTTCCGCTACTCCTCGTCCGCGGACGACGAACACATCGTTCATGCTGGTCAGGTCGTCGCGGCGGCCCAGTCGATCACCACCATCCTGGAAGCGCGTGCAGCTCGATGACCTCTACCTCCGCCCGGTCGTTCCTCTACGTACCGGCAAACAAGCCCGAGTTGTTCGACAAGGCCGTGGGCGGTGCCGCAGACGCGTTGATCATCGACCTCGAGGACGCGGTTCCGTTGGCGGACAAAGACCGAGCGCGTGCCGACCTCGCGGGGTGGTTGGCCTCGACGCCGTCGACCGATACCCAGATCTGGATTCGCATCACCCCCGAATTCATGACGCAGGACCTCGAGGCCGTCGCCGGAGGCGGTGTCACCGGCATCATGGTGGCGAAGTGTTCGGTCGAGTCACTCACGCGCGCAGACCGATTGCTCACCGAGCACAACCTGCCCGGGGTCGAGCTGATCGGGCTGATCGAGACGGCTCACTCCTTGCGTGCTCTGCCGGAGATGGCTCGATGCAACAGAGTGCGAACATTCGGCATCGGTGAAGTCGACCTCCTCGCGGACTTACGGATCACCCGTTCGGAATCGACGGAATCGATGATCGACGCACTTAGGCTGAACGTCGTGATCGATTGTGCTGCTGCGGGATTGGCAGCACCGATTGCCCCGACGTCGACCGATTTTCGCGATCTGGACGGGTTCGTCGGCACCACGGCCCGTTTCGTGCAGATGGGTTTCCGTGGCCGGACGGCATTGCACCCCAGTCAGGTTCCGATCATCAATGCCGCGCTCACCCCGTCCTCGGACGACATCACCACAGCACGTCGACTGGTGGAGCTGTACGAGGTGTCTCGGGGAGGACCGACCGTCGACGACAACGGACGATTCGTCGACGAGGCAGTGGTGCGGGGCGCACGGGAAATCCTCGCCCGGGCCTGAACCGACCGAACTGCAGCTCGGGCACCGCCACACGAGTGACGGTGCCCGAGCCGGTGGGACGACTGTTCTATTGCTGCGTGGTCGATTTCAGGTCGGTCAACGGTGCGAGCAGTGTCCCGATGTCGGTCAGGTCCCCGAGAGAATCGCATCGGCCGGCCAGTTCCTTCAGCTCGACGTCGGAGAGGAACGGCCCCGCATTGCTGGTGAACTTGGTCGAGACCTCGCCGAAGGTCAGCGGCCGTTCGGGTCCGCCACGAGTGGTGAGCACCTCTTCGACCACTACTGTTCCGTCGGTCAGAGTTGCGGTCAGCACCGCCGGGAATTGGTGCGGGAAGATGGCGTCGCACTTCGGGTTCGGAACGACGTCGACCTTGGCCATCAGAGCTCGCCGATCTGCCGACTTCGCCAACTCGTCGGTGTAGTCATCGAGTGCTGCGCCGAGCCCGCCCCCGCCGAGCAAGCCGACGACAACGGCGTACGGTCCGCTGAACTGCGCCATGTACCCGGTCTCGGGCGTGCGTTTGACGTCGATGGGTTCGCCGATGGTCCGCAGGTTCGCCGCGGGCACTCCCAGCTCGAGCTTCTCGATCTGCTCCGGCCGGATTCCTCTCGCCCGCAGCGCTGCTCCTGCGTCTATTGCCGCGTGGGTGAAGTGATTGGCTGGGTACGGCTTGAAGAAGATTCCGGGAACGGCCCACTCGGAGCCGAGTCCGTCCAGAATCTCGTTGGCTCGGCCAGGCTCGTGAAGCCAGGCCTGGAAGAAGCCGAACCGTCCTTCGAGGACCGTCGGCGGCCCGGTGATCCCATGACGCGCAAGGCCTGCCGCCGAGAGCGCGGAATGCGCAGCCCAACCGCAGTGCATGCGCTTGACGGTGCCCCCGGTGCGGTTGGCCTCGATGATGCCCGACGCCATCGACGCCGCAATGCCCATCGTGTCGACGATTTGTTCCTCCGACGCACCACCGATGACAGCGGCAGCCACAGCGCTACCCATCGCACCGCAGATGGACGTCGCGTGCTGTCCGTGCTCGAAGAACACCGAGTTCTTGGTCTCCGGGTCGAACCCCGCCATTCCGATGCGCACACACACTTCCAGCCCGATCGCGATGCCGCGGACGAGTTCTCGACCGTCGGCACCGTGCTCCTGAGCAGCCGCGAGAGCCGCGGGCACGACACTGGCGCTCGGATGCAGGATCGATGGAAGATGCGTGTCGTCGAAATCCAGCGAGTGTGCGAGTACTCCGTTGACGAAAGCGGCGAGGGCCGGAGGAAGGGCGATGCCGAGGCCGACCGCGGATGCCGTTGCTGCCCCGCCTTGTTCGCGGGCCCATGCGGTCGCGGCCTTGCTCGTCTCGAGATCGGTGGCCGCAACCGCGATCCCGAGCGTATCGAGCACCCGCATCCCGACCGAGTTGACGACGGCGTCGGGTAGATCCTGATAGTGGGTGGTCGCGGCGAAACGCGCCAGGTGCTGCGCGAGCGTACGTTCGCTCATGCGGACGTCACCGCCAGCGGCCGTACCGGCGAACCCGTTGCGCCGAAGATGTTCAGGGGAACGAGAACGAATGTGAACTCGAACAGTTCCTGCTGGGAGAGCTCTTCGAGATCGAGTGCTTCGATGATGTAGATACCGCTCTCCACCAACAGAACTCGGTGCGCGGGGAGCAGCGCGTGACCACCGCCCGGGGCGAGCCGCTCGAACGCGATGGTGTCTGCGCCTGCAGCGTGTACACCCTTGTCCGCCAGCCATTGCGCGCCTGCTTCTCCGACTCCGGGAACTCCGGACGGGCCGCCGACGTACGGCGATCCCTCGGCGAACAACTGCCCCCATCCGCTGCGAATCAGCACGACATCGCCGCGTTCGATCTCGATTTTCTCTGCAGCACATGCCGATTGCAGATCATCGACAGTGATCTCGTACCCGCCCTCGCAGCGACCGACACCGAGGAGCCTCGGGATGTCGAGCAGCACGCCGCGGCGGATCATGGGTTCGATGGTGTGGACTCCGTGTTCGACATACTTGCCGCCCAGGCACGACTGCCCGGCATCGGCACCGCCGTGCAGCTTTCCGTCATGGCTGACGTGGGCAAGCGCATCGATGTGAGTGCCCACGTGCGTTCCGGTGGTGATCATGTCGTTCGCGGCGCTGCCGCCGTCTGCTCGAGTCACGTCGCCGTGTCTGCGCGGCAGGGTGTGCCAGAACTGAGGATGATTGGGCGACTGCGGCATCCCGACCCTCAACTGTCTACCGAGATCGACTGCGCGCACGCCCCCCTGGACTGCACGAAGAAGTTGATCGGACATTGCTTCGTCTCCTCGTTCGACGCTGCGTGCGAACCTCACACCAGCGTTGTTTCGTTTCGCTAGCCGGAACGGTTCTGAGCGGTATGGACTCGCGCCGGCGGTAGGCCGAGCCTAGCAGTCGGCAGGTTGCGCGTCTCGATCATTGACTCTTTCTTTCCGAGCCTTCTAGAGTCCACCAATGAACGGTTCAATTTCGTTTCGCTCAACGGAACACATGCACGCGGTCGACGCCTTGGCCACCGCGATGGTCGACCTACGGAAGTCACCCCTCCCCGCGCCGCTCGGTGATCGAGCGCGGTTGATTCTGTTGGACCTGCTGGGCGTCACCCTTGCCGGTGCCCGCACCGCCGAGATGGTCGAACTACGGAAGAAGTGGGACGCGGAACCAGGATCGACGTACCCGATAGGCGGAAGCACCGGCACCACCATCGAGACTGCGGCCGAGCTCGACGCCATCGCATCGTGCTGCCTCGAGCTCGACGAGGGCAACAAGTACGCCGCCGGACATCCTGCTGCGCATGTGCTTCCTGCAGCGATCGCCGCGACCAGGCTGGCATCGACGCCGATCTCGGGCCGGGCCTTCTTGACCGCCGTCGTGGCGGGATACGAGGTTGCCGCTCGATTCGGCTGGGCTCTGACCCGGCACAGTGCGTGGCACACCCATGGGCACTGGGGTGCCACGGGCGCGGCCACGGCAGCCGCGTCGATTCGTGGTGCCGATGCGAACGAGGTTGCCGCGGCGATCGACTCGTCGTCTGCGTTGATTCAGGTAGCGCCCTGGGCTGTGGTTCTCGACGGCAATTTCTCGCGAAACCTGTGGATCGGCGGTGCCGCACGGGCGGGCGTGACCGCGGCCAGGCTTGCTCGATCGGGGGCAGTGCACAACTCGGGGACCATCGAGCACACCCTGGGCGCTCTGGTCGGGACACTGGACACGTCCCGACTGACCGAAGATCTCGGCGAGCGATGGCTCACGCTGGAGGGCTATACGAAACAGCACGCCAGCTGCTCGTACACACACGCCGCCGTGGACGCTGTGCAGAACCTGCGCGCTGACGCCGAATGGTCCGCCGCCGACATCGAACATGTTCGGGTGCGAACACATTCGTTGGCGGAGCCCCTGTTCCGCCGACATCCGTCGAACAGGTTGGGCGCGATGTTCTCGCTGCCGTTCGTGGTGGCCGCCGCGTTCGTGTCCGACGCGATAGACGTCGACTCTCTGGACCCCCGAGGTTCGGGCTTCTCGACGGCCGAATCGTTCAGCGCCCGAGTCGACGTCGCATCGTCGAGCGAGCTCGACGCGCTGCTACCCGAGCGCCGAGCCTCCGAAGTGACGATCGAATTTCGGAACGGCACCACACTTTCGGCGACTGCCCCGAATCCGCTGGGCGACATCGACCATTTTCCGATGGATTACAGCGCGGTGCGCGCCAAGATCGCCCGATTGGTCGGCGAATCCGATACCGCGGTCATCGAGGACATCGTCGACTCCCTCGGCGATACGGAGGACGTTGCGGCGCTGTTGCGCGCACTACCGATTCGCTAGCGTCGACCGATACGCACCTCGTCGACGAACTCGTCTGCAACACAGGACAATGTCTGTCGTAGCGAATCCGGCACGGTGACCGTCACCTGAACCAGGTACTGATCGACGATGTGGTGGACGACGACGTACCGGGTCCGGGCGAAGAACAACCGACCGGCGCAGTCGTAGCGACCCGCGATCGAGACGGACGGTAGACCGCAGAACGAACCTCGGTCGTGACTGATCTCGACCCAGCCGGGCAGTGCCCGCGCGTCTCCGAAGCCGCACTCCATTAGGGCATCCGGGTCGACCGACCGTGCGAGCTTCCCGACCAGAACCACCGCATTCGGTACGAATCCGTCGACTGCGTTCGCCGGCGAGCACAGCACCGCGGTGGTGTGTGGGAAGTGAAGCTCTGAAACAGCCTCCCAGTCCGGTAGCACCGGGAGCTCGAGCCCGAACCTGTCGCATTCGTCGCGATGCACCGGTGCCAGTTCGACACCCTGCTGCTGGAGATAGGTGTATACCGTCCTTTGTCGAACCGTCACTGGACAGTGTTCCTTCCACCGACAGTGGATGCGGCACGGTCGGCGCGGATACGCTCGCGCAGCCTGGGTGGGCGCAGCAACTCCCGCGCATCGTCGTGGCCCAGTTGCGCACGAGCCCAGGGATTGTCTCGACACCACAGAAGCAGCGCGAGCAGCGAATTCGGTTCGACCTTCTTCTCACACGCCATGATGACCAGCTCCGGTTCGTCGGTCTCGCTCGATCGGCGCGGGACTCTGATCACCGGCAGGTCACCTCGGTGCGGTACTGCTGGATTCGGATGCTCCTCCAGGCGCAGATCCGCAATGTCGCTCCAGGGCACGACCTTCACGTCGTTCGACACCTTCCACCCACGACGTCGATAGATCTGTTGGACAATACCTTCGGGGTGCAGAGAGATCCTGGTGCGGTTGACGATGACGAACCCGAGCACGAACCACACCAGGCATGCCGGCGCGCCTATCGCCGTCAGCAACTCGGCCCTCTCTTGACGAGGGTCCGGTCCGTCATCTCTGAATACGAAGTAGGACAGCCCCACCACCGACGCGAAGGCGAGTAGACCTGCCCGGACCACGAAGTCCCCGCGCCCGGGCACCGACAGACCTGCGCCGACGCCTGCAACGTCGACCCGCCGCACGAAACGTGACAATCGCGCAGCTCCGATGCCGGACATCGGCACCGCAATCCCCAAGGGAAGGAGCACGAAGAACGCGAGCCACAACAGTGCCAGGAGGCCGCCTACGCCCGTCCTGGCAACCACAGGGACAGCGGCAACCAGCAGTCCCACCACTGCCGTACAGATGCCGAAAACTGCTGCGAACCAGCCGAGGTGGACACTGCGCCACCTCCGCACCCACACAGGTCCCGGATTCGCTGTCGCAGGCATGTTCGCGCCTGTGTCCTCACGATCGGTCATCGCAGTGTCCATTCGAAGACCTTCGATACGCCGTGGCTGACGGAGCCCCCGACCAGGGCACCCAACGCGACGCCTGCGGCAGCACCGACAACCGTGCCCGGCCCGGGAAACACCGAACCCGCGGCACCACCGACTCCCACCAGGGCACCGGTCACGTAGCTCGCAGCTGCGAGGCCGGCGGCGGTACTCGCCGTATTGACCGCAATCGCCTCAGCGGGGCTCACCCCCTCATCGATATCGTGGCCAATCGAGGGCACCGTTCCCGCCACCGCGCCGAACGCCCCCAACCCCCGACCGATGTTCTTGGCAACATCGTCGACGGAACCGACACCCGGAAGTTCGAGAGTCCTCCTCGTCACGTCGGTCATACCACCGATGACGGTGGCTGCAACGGTCGTCGGCCAATCCGGCATCCACGAGAAGGATCCGTCCGGGTTCTCGACGAGCTGCCCGGTCGGGTTGGTGAGCGCAATCTCGGTCAGCAGCTTCGTGGGCTCGGCCAACTGCTGCGCAGCGTCGAGTGCGGCCTTGTCGGCCTGTCTCAGAGCTCCCTGAATATCCTCGGTCAACTGCGCTGCAGCAGAGCGTAGTTCGTCGGCCTTCCGTATCTTTTCTTCACCCAGGACGTCCGGTATCAATGCGATCATCCCGTCGGGATCCACTACACCGTCGGCCCGAACGGCGAACCCGCTCGCCGTCGCCGCCGAGACCTGCGCCTGCAGGTGGGCCTTCGCAGCATCGACCATTCCTGCTGCGGTCTCGAATGCTCTACCGAGTGAATCGATTTCACTGCACACCGAGCTCATCCGAGAGCATTCGCTCACCACACGCTCGGCTGCGGCATCGGCTGCTTCACCGGTCCACGTCTCGGCCAGTACGTCCTGCTCCTCCAGCACTCCGGAGCGCTGGCCGTTGACGCGCTCGACGATCTCCGACAACTCGATCATCGTCTTGCGCATCGACTCCGGCTCCCAACCCGCGACGTGCGGGACCGTCGGGGTCATTTCGGCTGGTCCATCGCTGCGAGGCGGCGGGCGAGTTCGTCGTCGGCGATCTCGTAGTTCTGCGCGACGCCGCGGGCGATGTCCGCGACGCATTCGGCCCGCCCGGCCAGAGCTGCAACAGCTCCGGCCGCCGCAGCTGCCGCCGCCGCACATGCTGCGTGAAAGTCACTACCCTGCAACGCATTCTCCGACGCACGGAACGGAGCAAGAGCATCCACCTCACGGATCACCCCGCCAGTTGCCGACAACACATTCGAGAACTGCCGCAGGATCGCTGGATCCACATTCACTGTCATGACGCTCCCCCGAGTTGCACCGTGGCGACGCCCGGTGAATCGGCGTCATCGGGTTTGACGCGAGTGTGCCCCGATCGGTTCCCTCCGGCCGCTTCGAGAAACGTTCATGGGCATCACGGTGATGAGCACCGCCCCGTCATCGCCCATTGGACCTACCGCGGCAGGACTGCCCGCGTCGCGCTGAGTAGCGCGGACTCGGCTCAGTGCTGTGGGTCGTAGCCCGGAACTTGCGCCAGAGTCTCGAACGTTCGCGCTCGGCCCCATTCGACGTGTGCGAACGCAACAGCGGCAGCCAATTCCGTGTCCCCCTTGGCGATGGCGTCGACGAGGGAGACATGCTCCCCGTGGCGCAGCGACGGGTCCCGTTCGAGATTGGCCCTGTTGAGTCGATTGCTGCGCTCCCGCAACGGTTCCATGATGACCGGGAACAGCCGGTTGGCGGACAATGCCTCGATCCCCGAGTGCACCCCCGAGCTCGCGTGATGGAATTCGAGCAGATCACCCCGATCGAGCGCTGCACCTGCACGGGACACGGCGTCGACCAACGACGACGAGTCCGCGCCCGCCGCCACAGCGGACGCTGCCCGGCGAGCAACGAGCGGCTCGAGCGCGGACCTGATGTCGTACAACTCGTCGACGGAACTTCTGGTCACTCCTGTCACCACGGCAGGGCGTCGCGGCGACAGCGTCACCAACCCTGCTGCTTCGAGCAATGGAAGCGCCTCGCGAATCGGGACCCTCGACACTTGCAACTCGGTTCCCAGATTGCGCTCGCTCAGCGTTTCACCAGGCCGGAGGCGGCCGTCGAGGATGCGTGTTCTGATCGCGTCGAACACCGATCGCGACAGCGATTCGCGACCTTCCGTGGATGCCATGATGCTTGTATACCAGCGAACTGTAGGTATACCGCGCATCCGCCAGCGTCATCGGCAAGCTTTGTCCAACGAAGATCCAGACAGCAAGAGCCAGCTGAGAGGACCTGGAAACACAAGCGTTACCGCCGAGAAACCATTCGCGGTCCAATGCTCCGTAAATTCTCCGTTGTTGGTATACCACTTAGCGAGAGGCACTGGGATGAGCGTCCCGACCAGGAACGAGAAGCCGTCACCGATCGACCCACCGCCCGAGGCCGGCAGCCTCAGTGAACAGATCGAGGCGTCGTACTCGAAGATCGGCCTCACCACAGCGCACTTCGGCATCGTCGCCATGGTCCTGTTCGGTGTGTTCTTCGATGCCATCGAACAGAATGCCGTCGGCATCACCGGACCGCTCCTGCGTGAATCCTGGGGCCTCGGCGGAACCGAGATCGGACTGCTGAACACCGCGACGTTCACCGCCGTCGCCCTCGGGCGCATCCTGGCCGGAGCGGTGATGGACCGTTTCGGTCGTCGAACCCTCCTCGGCGCAAACCTTCTCGTCTTCGCGTTCGGCTCGCTACTGTGCGCATTCGCACCCAACTACGAGGTGCTGGTGGGCGCTCGATTCCTGGTCGGGCTCGGACTCGGCGGTGAGATCGCCGTCGCGGTGATCATGCTCTCCGAGTTCTTCTCCGCCAAGCATCGCGGTACCGCGGTCGGCATGATCAACGTCGCAGCCGCAGGTCTGGGCAACATGCTCGCCCCACTGTTCGGGGTCATCGTCTTCGCCATCTTCACCGGTGACGACCGCTGGCGTTGGCTGTTCGGTCTGCTGGTACTGCCCGCACTCGCGGTCGTGTTCTATCGCCGCTCGCTTCCGGAAACACCTCGCTTCCTCGCAGCGACGGGCCGGGTGGCCGAGGCCAACACCGTCATCAACCGCCTGGCGCAGGGCAAGCTTCGCGGCACCCTCGACTCCGAGGTTCAGTACTTGAACGTCGACACCACGGTCGATGATCACGCCGCACCGCGCGCACGGTGGACGGAGATGTTCGGGCAGCGTTACCGCAAAAGCACTCTCGCCCTCGGCATTGCCGTCTGCATGTCCTACGCAGCACAGATCTCGATGCTCACGCTGATCCCCGTCATCTGACCGAGCGGGGAATGTCGATCTCGAGTGCGCTCTGGTACACCCTCGTGATGCAGTCCGGGTCGTTGATCGGCGCGCTGACCGCCGCACTCATCGCTCGCAAACTCCCCCGCAAGGTGACGCTGACCGGTGGCGCAGTGCTCGGTATCGTCGCCGGGCTCGGATTCGGCTTCTTCGCAACGTCGATCGGCCTCGTACTGTTCTTCGGTGCCCTGTTCAACTTCTCGGTCATCATCCTCAACACGACGATCTGGCTCTTTGCACCCGAGCAGTACCCCACACGAATCCGTGGCCTCGCGACGTCGGTGATCCTGGCGTTGGGCTCCCTCTCCGGCGGACTGTTCCCTCTCATCGCCGGAGCCGTACTGGACTCGTCCGGCGTGGGTGCCATGTTCGCGATGCTGGCCGGCCTGTTCATCGTGTGCGGAATTGCCGTGCAGTTCCCGAAAGAGACCTTCGGACAACCCATGCCGGAAGATGGCTGAGCAGTGAAGATTCTCGTGATCAACCCCAACTCGAACACTGCAACGACGCAGCTGCTCGTCGACGTCGCGCGAAGTTGGCTCCACGACACAGAATTCACCGTCGTCGGGGTCACCGCGGGTAACGGACCGGCGATGATCACCGGCACCGAACAGTTGCGTGCTGCCGGACCGGATGTCGTAACCGCGGCCCTCGACGCGATCGAGCACCATGGCCCGGCAGCGGTGATCGTCGGCGCGTTCGGTGATCCCGGTGCCGCCGAACTCCGAACCCTCGTCGACATTCCGGTCGTCGGGATCGGCGAGGCAGGAATCCTGCACGCTGCACGAGGTGGTCGGCGCTTCGCGATCGCCACCACCACAGCCGATCTCGCCGCCCAACTCGATGCACTGACCCGTGCCACCGTGCCCGACGGCGATTTCGCGGGTGTGTTCCTCACCGCGTCATCGCCGTTGGTCCTGGCCGAGGACCTCGCATCGAGCGTCGTCGAACTGGGAGCAGCGGTCGATGCAGCAGTCGCCGCCGGAGCGACGGCGGTCGTCATCGGCGGCGGTCCGTTGAGCGATTCGGCCCGGCGGCTGGCACTGCGCACCGACGTGGACGTCATCGAGCCGGTTCCGAGTGCCGTTGCGATGGTCGTCGACAGAATCTCGAACGCGGTACGCAGCTGAACTATCGACGTCCGAAGGCCCTGGACACCAGCCAGCCCTCGACCATTCCCGCGAGGAAGATGCCCGCGATCGGTGCGTACTTGCGCACCGGTTCGGGCATCAGGCTCATCGCGTTCAATTCGCCGCCCATCGGGCTCGCAACAGCAGCCTTCACAGCTGCAGGCGTGGTCGATTCGGCCGTGGCCGAACCACTGAGCAGCGCACCGAGATTGACGGCGAACTGTTGCAGGACCTTGTTCGACACCGCGACGATCGCGCCCTTGCCGAACGAGACTATCTTTCCGCTGATCACCAGATCGGTATTCAGGGTCAACCGCGAACGATCACCGAGCGCCTCGACCGCCAGATCGACCTGGGCCTCGGCGTCGCCGTTGCCGTGCGAGTCCGCCCCCTTGGCTTCGAGTGTGAGCGTGCGGGTCTCCGCGTCGACCTCGAGGAACCGAATCGTGCCGGCGTACGACGCGCTGATCGGGCCCACTTTGACCTTCACACCGCCGAGGTAGGTCTCGCCGTCCTTACCGGTGATGGCCGCCCCCGGTACGCAGGTCGCGACTTTCTCGACGTCGTTGATCAGCCGGAACACGTCCTCGGCGGACGCGTCGATATCGAGTGTATTGGTCAGTATCACTTGAGAACTCCGTTCACACAGCCGGCGCAGCGTCGCTGCTCGGCGCACGAGTCGATGGCCTCGACGATGGTCTGGTACCCCGTACAGCGGCAGTAGTTCGACGCCACTATTTCGCGGATCTGTTCCTTGGTGGCATCGGGGTTGTCGGCGAGGTAGCCCTCGGCCAACATCAGGAACCCCGGTGTGCAGAACCCGCACTGCAGACCGTGGTGGTCTGCGAAGGCCTGCTGCAGATCGTTCAATTCACCGTCGATGCCGAGTGATTCGACGGTCTCGATGTCCGAGTTCTCCACCTGCGCTGCGAACGTCAGGCACGCGCGGGCCGGCTTGCCGTCGATCAGCACGGTGCAGGCTCCGCACACGCCGTGTTCGCAGCCGACATGCGTTCCGGTGAGCTGCAGATCGTGCCGCAGGACGTCGACCAGAGTGCGGCGTGGTTCGGTGATCACCTCACGGACGGTGCCGTTGACGTTCAGTTCGATCAGTTGTTTGTTGCTCATGGCCTGCCCTTCGCCAGTGCTGCCTGTATTGCCACGGGGGTGATCGGTGTGTCGTTCAGTTCGACTCCGGTGGAGCGCAATCCGTCGTTGACGGCGTTGAGCACGGCGGCGGGTGCACCGATCGTTCCGCCCTCACCGGCTCCCTTGGCTCCGGATTCGGTGAACAGGCAGGGAGTTTCGAGGTGGTGGATCTCGATGTCCGGGATCTCGCAGGCAGTCGGCACCTTGTAGTCGATGAAGCTGGCACACAGTGGATTTCCGTGATCGTCGTACGACACCTGCTCGAACAACGCCCCGGCGATGCCCTGGGCGATCCCACCCCGGCACTGGCCCTCGACGATCTTGGGGTTGATGGCGACGCCGCAGTCCTCGACGCAGACGTACTTGAGGATCTCCACTCGGCCGGTGCCCTCGTGCAACTCGACCACAACGCCGTGGGTGGCGTTGGAGAAGGTGCCGTCGTTGAACACGTCGAAGCTTGCCGTCGCGGACAATCCGGGTTCCACGCCCTTCGGCAGCAGCTGCGCCTTCAGATACGCGACGTCGGCGATGTCCCGGTAGGTAACGTACTTCGAGTGGTCGTCGCGCTGACGTACGCGCCCCGATGCCAACTCGACGTTGTCGTCGCGAGTCTCCAGCAGGTGCGCTGCGATCTCACAGAGCTTGTCTCCCAGCTTGTTCGACGCCAACGCCACCGCGCTGCCGCCGATGGTGATGGAGCGAGAGGCGAACGAGCCGAAGCCGTAGGTGATCCGATCGGTGTCGCCCTGCACGATCTTGACCTGTTCGACGCCGATGCCGAGGCGATCGGCGACGATCTGCGCCATCGTGGTCTCGTGGCTCTGCCCGTGGCTCATCGTTCCGGTGGTCACGACGACCGTGCCGGAGGTGTCCATCCTGACCTCCGAAATGTCGAACCCGGGCACCACGTTCATCTTGCGCGCCGCGAATGCGCTGCTGCCGTAGCCGGTTCGCTCGCTGAAGCACGAGTATCCGATGCCGATGTGCCGGCCTTCGGCGGTTGCCCGCTCCTGGAGGTCGTACCAACCGCCGTCACGGAGGGTCTGCTCGCACAGGTTCAGCGCCTCGAGGTACGAGCCCGGGTCGTAGGTGATGTTGTTGACGCCCGTGTACGGGAAAGCGGTGATGACGTTGCGCCGCCTGATCTCCACCGCATCGAGGTTCAACTCACGGGCCGCTCGCTCGAACAACCGCTCCATCACCATGACGTACTGCGGGCGGGACACCCCGCGGTACGGCGCAGTCGGTGCCTTGTTGCTGAACACGGAACGGCCCCGCACCCGGTACGCCGGAACCTGGTACACCCCTGGCATTTCCGCCGAGGCCATCAGCGGCTCGATGCCGGCGGTGAACGGGTAGCAGGAGTACGCGCCCATGTCGCACACGACGTCCGCGTCGAGGCCGAGGATGTGTCCCTCGGAATCGAATGCTGCTCGCACGTCGTACTGCTGTTCGCGCGCCAGGAACGACGCCGTCAGTGCATCTTTGCGGTCCTCGATCCATTTCACGGGACGGCGGAGCTTCAACGCAGCTGCGGCGACGGCGATCTCCTCGCGTCCGACGACGCACTTCTGCCCGAAGCCGCCGCCCATGTCGGGTACGACGACGCGCACCTGGCGCTCGTCGAGCCCGATGCACTGCGCGGTGACGGTACGAACCTGGTGCGGAACCTGCGTACAGATGTAGATGATCAGCTGCTCGTCGCGATCGTCCCAGTACGCGATGCATCCACGGGTCTCGAGCGGAAGCGCGTTCTGGCGGCCGGTGCGTGATCGCACGGACACGACGGTGTGCGCGTCGTCGAAGATCTCGTCGACGCCGTCGGTGGCGAACATCTGCACGTCCACGACGATGTTCTTCGGAACCGAATCGTGAACCAAAGGCACGCCCTCGGACATGGCCTGATCTGCGGAGGTGACGGCGGTGACGGTCCGGTACGACACTCGTGCCGCCTCGAGCCCATCCTCGACGCTGTAGGCATCGGCGGCGACGACGATGGCCAGTGGCTCACCGACGTAGCGCACCACGTCGTGCGCCAGCACGGGCATGTCGGTGGGCACGAATTCGCTGAGCGGACGCGACAATTCGGCGCGGATCGGCTGCAGGTCCAGGTCCGCCGCGGTGAATACGCCGCGCACTCCTTCGACTCCGGCGACATCACCGACGTCGAGATCGGTGATCGATCCGGCCGCGACGGTGCTGCGGACGAACTGAGCGTGCAACATTCCCGGCATCGCGATGTCGTCGACGAATCTGCCTCGACCGGTGAGCAACCGCGGATCCTCGCGGCGTGCGACCGAGGAGCCGACGAATTTCGGCGTGAGAACCTGATCGACGCTCACGTGGGCACCCCCGGCGATACCAGTGCGTCGCTGCACGCTTCGGCGACCAACGTGCGCACCAGGGTGCGGCGGTACTCGGCGGTGACCATGCCCTCGTCCTCCAGTTCCAGTGCTTCGGCTGCGGCGTCCGCGCAGTCCGCGAAGGTCCCGCCTGCGGCCAGGACGGCTTCCCCAGCCGGCGATCGCACGGGAGTTGCTCCCACTCCCGCGAGGGCAACCCGCCCGCCCACCACGGCCACGCCGTCGAGATCGAGGGACACCGCTGCGCCCACGATTGCGAAATCTCCCTGTCGCTCGGCGTATTCGGTCACCGCAGCGTGCGGTGCCGGGTTCGGGAACACGATCTCGACGATCATCTCGTCGAACGCGAGATCGGTGGAGTAGTACCCGAAGAAGAACGAGTCCGCCTCGACGGTTCGCCGCCCCCGCACGCTCTCGACGACGATGCGGGCGTCGAGCAGTATGGCCAACAAGCACCATTCCGCGGTGGCGTCCGCATGGGCGATGCTGCCCCCGACGGTCCCGCGGGTACGGATCGGGTAGTGCCCCACCCACCGCATCGCCTCGCGAAGGACACCGAAGTCCGTTCCCACGTCGCCGCATTCGACGTCGTGGTGGGTGGTGAGTGCTCCGATGTGCAAGCCGTCGGATTCTCGGCGGATGTACTGCAGAGTGTTCAACCCACCCACGTCGACCAGGTGCCCGGGCCGGGCGAGGCGGAAGTTCATCATGGCGACCAGGGACTGGCCTCCGGCGATGATCTTCGCGTCCTCGCCCAGCTCGGACAGCAGCCGCACTGCACCCGAGACATCGCGCGCCCGGTGGTAGTCGAACTGTGCGGGCTTCATCAGACCCGAGCCTCGCCTGCGACTACCTCGGTGGGTTCGTCGACGAGGGTGTCGAGTTCGCGGCCCTTGGTCTCGGGTGCGAAGTACGCCATCCAGATCACTGCGAACAACACGAACGCGGTGACGATGCCGAACGTCAACGGCAGCCCCAGGATCGGCCACATGACGGAGCCGAACAGCAGTGGCGCGAAGCCGGTTGCGACCCGGCTGACCGAGGACGCGTACCCGAATCCCGAGGCGCGGATGTTGGTGGGGTACAACTCCGAGACGTAGCAGTACAGGACCGGGATGGTCAGCTGAATGACGAATCCGAAGATGCCGAGCCAGATCAACGCGGCCGACTGGATGTCGAGCATGACGGCGAACATGACCAGCGCGCTACCCGCGATCGGGCCGGACAGTCCGATGACCCACTTGCGTCCGAAGATCTCCACGATGAACGCGGACGTGAGCACACCGACGATGCCGACTCCGGTCATGAGCGTCGTACCGGCGAACGCTGCGAATTCCCCGTAGCCCTCGGCCCGCAGGATCGACGGCATCCAGCTCAGCGCTGCGTAGTACAGCAGCATGATCGATACGAACAGCATCCAGGCTGCGGCGGTGATCCGCGGACTGTATCGCCAGACCGACTTCAGCTGCGTCAGAGCTGCTTTCATGCCGCCCGGTCCCTTCGGGGCGGTGTCGGCGACGATGACGTAGTCGACTGCCTCGGATCCGGTGCGGGTCACCATGTCGTCGATGACGGCGCGGGCCTCGGCCTCACGGCCGACCTTGGCGAGGTAGATCGGTGACTCGGGGATACCGCGTCGAACCCAGAACAGCAGCAGCGCAGGCAGAACCATGAACAGCAGCATGTAGCGCCAGCGAACGTCGCCGTCGATCGGGACGAGCAGCGTGGCGACGACGCCGCAGATGGTGGCACCGATCGGCCACCAGACATCCATGGCGGAGAGAATCTTGCCGCGAATGCGACGTGGTGAGAATTCGCTGACCAACGCGTAGTCCACCGGGATGCAGCCACCGAGGCCGAACCCGGCGAGGAACCGCAGAATGATGAAGATCTCGAAGCTCGGCGCGAAGGCACCGAGGACCGAGAACAGCGCGAAGATCAACAGCGTCAACGAGAATGCACGCTTACGTCCGACTCGGTCGGCGATCGTGCCCCACACGACGGCTCCGACGGCCATGCCGATCAGGTTGCCGGTGGCGACCAGACCGCGCTCGGCTTGGGAGAGGTCCCAGTAGCTTCCGAGCAGCGGGGTCAAGAAGCCGTTCAGCGCCACGTCCCAGGCGTCGAACATGTAGCCCAGCCCACCGATGATGAAGATCTTGCCCTGCACACCCCATTTCCAGGGGAGTTCCTGTACTACCTGATCACCAGTCTTCATCGCAGCCTCCGGCGCGGTGTTGTGGTCCGAGGTCGTCATCGGACGAACGAGTAATGGAATTTCTCGTCGTCGCTGTCGTCGAGCGGGGTACCGCTCCACAGCCAGTCGTACGAGATGTCGGATTCCCCATCGAACGACGCCAGTGTCGCGTCCCGCTTCTGCTGCTCGGGTCCATCGGGTATGTGATAAAAAGTCTTGTTCTGCAGGCTCGCGTCCTGCACCATCCGCGCGTGCCTGGCCCGCCGAAACACGTAGCGCGCCAACGCCTCGTCGATCCCGCTCGGGGTGACCTTCGCGAGCTCCTCGGCCAGCACTGCCGCGTCTTCCATGGCCTGCGAAGCACCCTGTGCCTGATACGGCAGCATGGCATGGCAGGCATCGCCCAGCAGCGCGACGCGGCCGTCGGTCCACCGCGGGTCGGGTCTGCGGTAGTAGAGCGCCTGACACAGCACGTTCTCGTCGGCTTTGGAGAGCATCGCGTGGGCGCGATCGTCCCAATCCGGGAATGTCCCCATCAGTTCCTCGGGTCCGACGAGCCGTGGTCCACCGTCGCGGACCTCGTCGGTACACGGGGCCAGCGCAACGACATTGAGGTATTCGCCGTTACGAATCATGTAGTGCACCAGGTGCCGGTCCGGTCCGTACCAGATGGTGCTCTGGTATCGGTCGACTAGCCAGCGAGTAGCCGGATCCTTGACGATGCGATCACCCGGAATGAGTGCGCGATAGGCCATTTCGCCGGAAAACACGAGCGTATCGGGTAGACCGATCAGATCGCGCACGGTCGAGCGGATACCGTCGGCTCCGATGAGCAGGTCCGATTCGTAGCGCTTACCGGTTCCGGTGACCGCGACAGGCCGCGTCGGATTCTTTCGATCGACCTCGACGACCTTCGCATCGGTCTCGAACACCACCATCGGGCCCGGGCCGTCCGGATCGAGACACTGCGCATGAATGGCCGAGTGCAAGTCTGCGCGGTGGTAGTGCCAGTAGGGCGCGTTGAAGGTCTTCTTGCAGTACTCGCCGAGCGCGGTGAGCGCGATGACCTTGCCGTTCTCCCAGCGCCTGCGCACCTGATCCATCGGCTCGGTCTTGATCGCTTCGAGCTTCTCGCGCATCCCGAGGGCGATGAGGATACGGCTGGCGTTGGGAGCGGTCTGAATTCCCGCGCCCACCTCGCCCAGCTCGGCAGCGGCCTCGAGTACCGTCACCTGAATTCCTCTGTGCCGCAGCGAGAGCGCCGCGGTCAGGCCGCCCAGGCCACCGCCTGCGATCACCACTTCGATCGGTGCCATGTCAGCTCTCCACCAATCGACCCTCGGTGACGACATCGATGCCGTCGATGGACACGGTGCAGGCGCGCATTCCGATGTCGAGGTGTGCGTAGGAGTCCCGGCCGAGTACGGGGTGCGGGCCGGTGGACCACAGGAAGCTGCCGGCGAACGCGCGGGCGTCCATGCCCATGATGTCGTCCTTGCCGTACATCGCGGCTGCGAACCAGTCGCCGGTCTTCATCAGTCCCCAGCCCATGTGGGACAGGTAGCGCGCCCACTTGTCGTTGGAGTCGGCGAAGAACATGTTCAGCAGCGCCGCCTCGCCGCCGCCGGTGACCTCGTCGATGTGACCGTTGGTGACCGTCAGCGTCGTCTCGTCTCGGACGTACTCCTTGAACGGCAACAAGATGTCGCCCTCGGACAGCACGATTTTTCCGTTGGAGATCTCCGGCCAGCACAGCACCATCGTCGACGGCCAATGATCCCAGCGGCCCCTGTCGTCGGCGAAGCCCACTTGGAACTCGGGCTGCGAATTGCTCAGTTGCACGGTGAGATCGGTGCCGGCCTCGTTGGTGATGCGCATGGTCGAACCGTTGCGAATCAGATCGACGCCGGCCTGTACCCGTTCCTTGTCGCCGTCCTGGGGCATGTTGCGGATCAACACGTCCGGGGCATCGCAGACGAAGATGATGCGCGTTCCGGCGGCCAGGATCTCCTGCTGGATGGGCGCGTGAATGAAGCCTTCGCTGGTGAGGTCGACCACGAGGTCCGCGCCCTTGAGCATGTCCTGAGCCACCGAACTGTTCATGACCGACACCAGGCCGGGACCCGCACCGGTGTGGGTGCTCGGCATCGGCGCCGGACTACCGCCGGGGACCGTTGCCGCGAGCACCTGGGCACCCAGGCTCTGGGCCGCACCGAAGGCAGCCGAGATGTAATCACCGCGGCTCGACGGTTCCGCGAGAATCACCACCTGCTCTCCGGGCCGAACTTTGCACAGCTCGAGCTGACGGGTGAATGCGCGCAACAGATCAGCTGATCGCAGATCGAACATCTCGGTTCCTCTCGTGATCGTTCTCGGTCGTACGTGTCTCGGTGATACCGCCCAGTCGGGCAAGGTCTTTCAGATAGGGCACTTCGTCGCGTGCGTCGAGCAACTCGCGTCGAGTCACTGTGGCCGATACCGATCCGACGCCCTCGTCCATCTCGACGATGGTGCGCCCCTGCGGTCCGACGATGACGCTGTGACCCGCGAACCGTGGGCCGTCGCCGGTCTGTCCGGTGAGTCCGGCGGCCGCAACGACGACGCCGTTCTCGAGTGCTCGGGACCGGGTCAGCAGCTTCCACACGTGCAGGCGAACGTGCCCGAATGCGGACGGCACAGCGATCACATCGGCTCCCCGCTGCACCAGATCGCGGACCGTCTCGGGAAAGCCTGCCTCGTAGCAGATCACGACGCCGATGGTGCCGAACGGAGTGCTGACCAGCAGTCCGCTCTCCGCGCCAGGAGTGAACACCGATTTCTCTCGGTCCCAGAGAAAACGCTTGTGTCCTAAAGCCAGCAGGCCGTCCGGACCCACGACGAGCGAGCTGTCGAAGACGACTCCTGCGGAGTCACGAAACACGATGGCCGTCACCAGAACCGTGTCGGTCTCGTCGGCGAGCGCTCCGAGCGCGATCGATGTACGACCGGGTACCGACTCGGCCATCGTATCGAGGTCGTCGAGATCGTAACCGCTGGCGAACAATTCGGGTAGGACGATCAGCTTGGACCCGGCGGCGGCGAGTGTACGCACTTCTGCGGCCACTGCATCGATGTTCTGCTGCCAGGCACCGGTCCGCGAACCGGTCTGCACCACAGCGATATCGAACGTGTCGACGACCGGCTGGGTGTCGACGCCGCGCAGGCGGGCCGACGTGGTCATTGCGCCACCCGGTTCATGTCGGTGGTGTAGAACGGGCCTGCCAACCTGCCGAGGAATCGGTGTTGGAGTGTGTCGACATGCAGGTCGCTGGTGAGCAACCCGGGCCTGCTGGTCACCGTCGTCACGGTCCCGAGCACCAGGGTGTCCGAGCCGAGCGTGATTTCCTGCAACGTTCGGCATTCGAGCGATACCAGGGATTCGAGGACCGACGGAGCCGAGACCGACACCGACGGCACCGCGGTCATCTGCGAGAGCTCGAACTCGTCGATCTCCGCATCGACGGTGGCGAAACTCGCGGTCACCGCATCCACGGTGTCGGCGGACGGAATGTTGACGACGAATTCGCCGGTGTCGCGAATGTTGACCAACGTGTCCTTGAGCTCTCCCGGGAACCCGATGCGCTCGCCGATGGAGATCATCAGCGTCGCCGGATTGCGCGAGGCGACGTTGAAGAAGCTGAACGGTGCCAGGTTGCGAACGCCGTCGCCGGAGACGGTCGAGATCCACGCGATCGGACGAGGTTGCACCGCGCAGGACAGCAGTTTGTACACATCCCCCGACGACATCGAATCGATGTCGTGGCGGGTGCGATCCGTGAGCTCCAGAGAGTCGCCTACCTGGGAAGTCATCGAAACGAGCCTTCTTTCGCTTGCTGTGCAACCGGTCGTGCAACCGATTGCGTTGCTCTGACGATAGAGGGGTTTCGAGCTCGATGTCGAGCTTTGAACGACAAATCCGGAACCAATTAATGGCACCGTTACACGGGCACCGGCCGCGTAACCTCCGCCTTACTCGCCGCGCAGACCGGCCCGCGCCGAGTCGATCGCACTGTCGGGTCTACGCGGGGGCCCGTACCCCTCCGACGTCCCGTCGACGATGCGCACCTCGTCCTCCCACGGCAGTCGATAGGTTCCGTCGGCCAGGTCGCGAACGTAGGTGTACGGGCAGTCCTGCGCGCCACCGGCCAGGGCCGTGAACCCGCGATGCCCCAGTTGGTAGATGTTGTTCTCGACTCCCCATTCTCGACGTGCCGCATCGGCGCGGGCCGGCTCGATCGATACCGTCACCACTCGATCGGGTGTCGAATCGCCGCGCTCGACGATGGTTCCTTCGTAGTCGCACACCATCGCCTCGCCCATCGACGGGATGCCGTTGCCGTCCTCCCCCGCCAGACACACCGATGCCGTGTACGCCAAATTGTGAAAGGCATTGGCCTCGTTGGTGATACGCCAGGACTGCCGCAGCGGAAACTTGTATCCGGCCGTACGCAGCAGCACGTTGGCACCGCGGTAGCTCGCCTCCCTGGCGACTTCGGGGAACATCCCGTCATGACAGATCAACAACGACAGAACCGAGCCCTTGGGCCCCGGGCAGACCGGCAGACCCATATCGCCTGGCTCCCAGGGCTCCTTGGGCGTCCAGGGATGGAGTTTGCGGACGTACAGGGCTATGTCACCTCGGTCGTCGACGATGATTCCGGAGTTGAACGGCGCTCCGCCGGGGTTGCGTTCCATGATGCTGAAACACCCCCACACTGCCGACTCACGGCACGCGTCGCGCAATCGCTCCACCTGCGGACCGTCCATATCGCACATCACCTCGTCGGATGCCCACGAGGACTTGCGTAAGCCGTGCAGCGAATACTCCGGGAACACCACGAGATCCAGGGCCGAGAAGCCGGCCTTCGCCTCACGCAACTGCCTGCACACGCGATCGGTCGTCGCATCCACGTCGGCCATGCTGGTGATCAGCGGAACCTGCTGTTGAACCAGGCCGAGCGTGAGCGACGTCGGCGATGGATTGAGACCACCCAAACCTGTCATCGAATGTCCGTTCCTCGAGAGCAACTTGTTGCGCAAACGATTGCGCACGGTGCTAGCTTAGGGGTCATCAGGGGTCGGGGCAGCGCCGACGGAGGATCGAGGGGAACCGCCAGTGGACAGCACTACATCGGGAAGCGTCACGCTCAAAACGGTCGCAGCTGCTGCGGGAGTACATGTCTCGACCGTTTCCCGAGCTCTCCGACGCGTCGCGCTCGACCCGGCCGGTGCCAGCGCAGGAGATCTGCGATTGTTCGAGCTGGCCCGCGAGATGGACTACGTCCCCAACCCCAATGCGGCGAGCTTGACCACCAAGAAGTCCACCGCGTTCGGAGTACTCGTCCCGCGATTGACCGACGTGGTGCTCTCGGCGATGTACGACGCCATCGAAGAGACAGCGAACCGTGCCGGGTACGAGACGTTCGTCGCCAACACCCACGACGATCCGATTCAGCAACGTCGACGCATCGATCTGTTGCTCGGCCGCAACGTCGACGGTCTCATCTTCGGTGATGCTCGCCTCGACAGCGAGAACCTCGAGGACCTCCACCGCCGAGGGATCAAGTTCGTGCTCATCAGCCGTAGATACCCGGGGATGACCTCGGTGACGTGCGACGACCATCGGGGCGGCTACCTTGCCGGCGAGCACTTGGCCAGGCTCGGCCACACCCGAGTGGGGATCGTGTCCGGCCCGGCGTGGGCCAGCACCGGAATCGACCGATCGGAGGGCTGCCGAGCTGCCCTCCGCGATGCAGGCATCGACGTTCCGGACGAGTACGTACGGGAAGAGGGCTTCGATCCCGAGGCCGGGCGACGCGGGGCCACAGCACTTCTGGCGCTACCGGCACCTCCGACCGCGATCTTTGCGACCAACGATTTCAGTGCCATCGGAGTCCTCGGCGTCCTGCGCGAAGCGCAGTTGCAGCCGGGACGCGACATTGCCGTCGTCGGCTACAACGACATCTCGATCTGCAGCGAACTGACGGTGCCCTTGACGACAATTCACAGTCCCCACCGCGAAATCGGCACACGCGCAGCCGAAATGCTGTTGGCCGTCACCCACGGGCTGCCGGTGTCCTCGGTGGCACTCACACCGACGCTGGTCGTCCGCGACTCCACGGTCCCGGGGCGAACTGCGCCGACACAGTTCTCGCCGGTCGGCGGGTAACCGCAGTCATCGGTGGGCGTAGTGCGACGTGACGGAGATCGCCACGGCGTTCTACCAGCACTTTCCTGGTGACGGCCCTCATCGACGTGCACTTCCATGTTTGGCAGACCCTCGGTCCAGGGAAGGCGTCGAGAAGACGCAGCCGAGGCACATCGGTGCGTCACCGAATTTTGAGGAGACAGTGAAATGCCCACCACAGTGGCCGATCAACTCGTTCGAGGACTCGTCGACGCCGGTGTTCAGCGCATCTACGGCATCGTCGGCGACAGTCTCAATCCTGTGGTCGACGCGGTGCGCCGTACCGGCGGATCGGCCAAGGGTGGCATCGACTGGATTCATGTCCGACACGAGGAGGCCGCAGCGTTCGCTGCTTCGGCCGACGCGCAGACCACCGGCACGTTGGCCGTCTGCGCCGGCTCCTGCGGACCAGGCAACCTGCATCTGATCAACGGCCTCTACGACGCACACCGTTCCGGCGCACCGGTTCTGGCGATCGCGTCGCACATTCCCAGCAGCGAGATCGGCTCGGGCTACTTCCAGGAAACGCACCCCGACCGTCTCTTCGGTGAATGCTCGCTCTACAACGAATTCGTCTCCACTGCCGACCAGGCTCCCCGGGTGTTCCGCGCGGCGATCAACGCCTCCATCACCGGCGGCGGGGTGTCGGTCGTGACACTCCCCGGCGATATCGCCGAGCTGTCGGCGTCCGGCACGATGGATCCCATTGCCGTTCCGTCCAAACCGGTCGTCACACCGCCTGCGGCGGACATCCAGAAGCTGGCCGACGCCATCAACAACGCCGAGAAGGTTGCCATCTTCGCCGGCTACGGCGTCAAGGGTGCCCACGACGAAGTGGTCGCGTTCGCCGACACGATCGGCGCTCCCGTCGGACATTCGTTGCGCGGCAAGGAGTTCATCCAGTACGACAACCCGTACGACGTCGGAATGACGGGCTTGCTCGGGTACGGCGCAGCCCATGCGGGTATCCACGACGCAGACCTGCTCATCCTGCTCGGCACCGATTTTCCGTACCAGCAGTTCCTGCCGGAGGACGTCACCACCGCACAGATCGATATCGATCCGACGAAGCTCGGACGCCGAACCTCGGTCCAGTACCCGATTCACGGTGATGTTCTCGCGACGTTGAATGCGTTGCAGCCGTTGGTCACTCGCAAGACCGACCGCCGGTACGTGGAGAAGTGGGTGGACAAGCACAACGACCTCATGGGCAAGACGATCGGCGCATACACCCGCAACGCCGAGAAGCTCGTTCCCATCCACCCCGAATACGCCGCGTCGGTGCTCGACGACCTTGCCGCCGACGACGCGGTGTTCACCACGGACACCGGCATGTGCAACGTGTGGACCGCGCGCTACATCAACCCGACCGGCAGAAGGGCCTTCGTCGCGTCGATGCTGCATGGCTCCATGGCCAATGCCTTGCCGCACGCCATCGGCGCGCAGTTCGCCAACCCGGACCGCCAGGTCGTCTCGATCTCCGGCGACGGCGGGTTCTCGATGCTGCTCTCCGAACTCCTGACCGTCGCGATGTACAAGCTGCCCGTCAAGATCGTGCTGTTCGACAATTCCACGCTCGGCATGGTCAAGGCCGAGATGCTCGTCGACGGTCTGCCCGACTTCGGCGTCGACGTGCCGCAGGTCGATTACACCGGCATCGCTGCCGCCGCCGGCATCCACGCACAACACGTCGAACAGCCCGGTGACATTCGCAGTGCACTCGAAACCGCTTTTGCGGTCGACGGTCCGGCACTGGTTCAGCTGATCACCGACCCGATGGCGCTGTCGGTGCCGCCGACCATCACCGGGGAGCAGATCAAGGGATTCGCGCTCGCGATGAGCAAGGTCGTGCTCAACGGTGGCGTCGGCGAGGCAGTCCGGATGGCCAAGTCGAATCTGCGTAACGTGCCGAGGCCGTAGACGACGTCTCGTACGCAGCGGTGCGATCACCGAGAAGATCGCACAGGCGGTTATTGTCGACACACCGCCCAAACCGGACACCACGATCCGGTAACCGACCGTTCCGGAAGGCACAACCATGGCCATCGACTACACCCGCAAGCCCTCGACCGGGCAGAACCCAGCGCAGCAAAGCGGAGCTCCCGTCAGCCTGAGCAAAGTGACGCTGTCCAAGGCGTCACCGACGATCAGCCTCACCAAGTCCGGTGAGAAGCAGGGTTCGATGCGGGTGAACCTGAATTGGTCGACCGGCGCACCCGCGGCACAGCCGAAGAAGAAGGGCTTCCTGGCCAAGCTGGCCGCGGCGTCGTACGGCTCCGGCGGTGTCGATCTCGACCTCGGCTGCCTCTACGAACTGCGCGACGGTTCCAAAGGCGTCGTCCAGGCACTCGGAAACAGCTTCGGTTCACTGCAGGATGCCCCGTTCATCGCGCTCGACGGTGACGATCGCTCCGGTTCGGTCAGCGGCGGCGAGAACATGCACATCAACCTTGCCCATCCCGAGAAGTTCGCTCGAATCCTGATCTTCGCGATGATCTACGACGGCGCACCGAACTGGGCCGCAGTGGACGGAGTGGTGACGCTCTACCCCACCAGCGGACCGCAGGTAGAGGTACGCCTCGACTCGGCCGAGAACTCCGCGCGAATCTGCTCGATCGCGTTGTTGGAGAACACCTCTGCGGGCATCACCGTCACCCGCGAGGTCGAGTACATCCAGGGCAGCCAGGCCGATCTCGACAAGAAGTACGGCTGGGGACTGCGCTGGGCGGCGGGCCGCAAGTAGTCAGAGAGGTTGCGGCGGAATCATTTCCAGCCGGACGCCGATCAATCGAACCTCTCTCGTGTGGTCGAGGCGATCGACGAGCACCACCGCAGCAGAGGTCAGAATCTCCGGATCGAAGGTCGGCGCGCCGACGATCGGTGCGCTGACGGTATGCGTCTCGAACGGCGCGTAGCGAATCTTCAGTGCAGCTCGAACTGCCGGCCGGTTCTCGGCCTCGATGTCGGCCAACACCTTCGACGTCAAACCGGCCACCTCGTCTCGGATGACCGCCCAATCGGCGACGTTCGTCTGGAACGTGACCTCACGACTGTGAGACCGTGCAACCCACGGCTCGGACGTCACCGGTGCGAGGTCGATGCCTCGTCCTTTCGTACCGAGCCACGGACCGATCTTCGGTCCGAACGCGGCGGCGAGGTCCACGTCCCCGGCATCGGCAAGTTCTCGGACTGTCGAGATGCCGAGGGCGGCCAGCCTCTTCGAGATCTTCTTGCCGATCCCCCACAGCGCATCGGTACTGCGATCGCCCATCACCTCGAACCAGTTGTCCTGTGTGAGCCGGTAGACGCCCTGCGGCTTGTCGAAGTCGGTGGCGATCTTGGCTCGTAACTTGTTGTCTCCGATGCCCACCGAGCAATGCAGCCCCGTCGCGTCGAAGACAGCGTCGTGCACTGTCTTCGCTACCCCCTCGGGGTCATCGGTCTCGACACCGAGAAAAGCCTCGTCCCAACCGATCACCTCGACGACGAATCCCAACGTCCGCAGAGTGTCCATCACCATCGCCGACGCCTCGTCGTACGCAGGCTTGTCCACGGGGAGGAAGACCGCGTCGGGAATCTTCTTCGCGGCGACGCGCAGTGGCATTCCGGATCCGACGCCCTTCGCACGCGCCTCGTAGGAGGCGGTCGAGACCACCCCACGCTCGGTGGGATCTCCCCTGCCGCCGACCACCACTGCCTTGCCCGCCAGATCCGGATTGCGGAGCACTTCCACGGCAGCGATGAACTGATCGAGGTCGACGTGCAGTACCCATCGGTGCCGCGCTGAGTCGGTCGGTGTACTCCCGGTCATAGTGCTCAGTCTGCCCGTGGTGTCTCATGACGCCATGACGAAATCGATATCTCGCACCATCGGACGGGTAGTACTGGGAGCGTTCCTCGTCTTCGCCGGCCTCAGTCATCTCTTCTGGGCGCGCGAGACGTTCGCAGCGCAGGTTCCCGAGTGGGTGCCGCTGAGCACCGACTTCGTCGTACTGGCATCGGGCGTCGTGGAAATCGTCCTCGGCTTGGCACTGCTGTTCTGGACCGCTCGCGCGCCGCTCGTCGGCTGGGTGGTCGCGGCGTTCTTCGTCGCGGTCTTCCCCGGCAACATCTCACAGTTCATCACCCACACCGATGCGTTCGGCCTCGACTCCGATACGGCACGAGGAATCCGATTGCTGTTCCAGCCGCTGCTGATCGTGTGGGCGCTGTGGTGCACCGGGGCCTGGGCGCAGTACCGACAGTCACGACATGGACGCAGCAGGCGTCAGTAGGTCGACCGTTGCTCTGCCGGGGCAATGCCGTGGTGCAACTGCGCCACGTCAGGGTGCGCTCGCGTGCGGGACTTCCACGCGTTTTCGCCGTAGGTGCGATAGATGGGGTTGTCGGGATCGTTCTCGACGCCTCGTGACTGCAGCGCCAACTCCGGTGGCAGTTCGATGACAGGTACGACGGCATCGAGGGCGGGGCTCAGGAAGTGGGGCACGGAGACTCGATCGGTGCCGGGCCCGGGCGCGACCACCCGATGCCGCGTCGCCCGTAGATAGCCGCCGGTCGCCACTTCCAACAGCTCACCGATGTTGACGATGAACGCCCCGGCCAACGGCGGAACGTCGATCCAGGTATCGGGCGTCGTCTCCACCTGCAGCCCGGTCGAGTCCGGCTCGACGAGCAGCAGCGTCAACACCCCGGAGTCCTTGTGCGCACCGACGCCCTGCGAATGGTCGGGAGTACCCGGATAGCGGACGACCTTCATGAGCGTTGCGGGCGCGGTGGCAAAAGCATCGTCGAACACGTTCTCGGACGCGCCCAGTGACTGCGCCCAGTGCCGGAGCAGCCTCAGCCCGAGACCCGACACCGTCTGCTCCCACTGCTCGAACGTCTCTCTGAATCCAGCCGGCTGCGACGGCCACAGGTTGGGCCCCTGAAGATTCCAGTACCCCACCGCTCCGTCGATCGCCTGGCGTTCGGGACCGATGTCGATCTGCTCCCGCCAATCCACCCGACCGTTGGTCAGCTCGCCACCCACCCGCGAGTAGCCGCGGAAGTGCGGGCTCTTCAGCTGACTGATCTCGTCCTTGACATGCTCCGGCACGGCGAAGAACTCACGCGCGAGACGCAGCACCTCGTGCATCCGTTCGGTCTCGATCCCATGTCCGACGAGATAGAAGAAGCCGGACCCGTGAGCCGCTTCGCGCAGCGACAGCTGGAACGTGCGTGGGTCGTCGTCGGCCAGGCCGAGATCGAGAACGGGAAGCATGCTCGCAATTGTCCTCCCCACCTGACGCGTCGGCCAGCACTGTTCAGGTCCGGTGAATATCGGCGCGTGGATGCCAGACTGGACGCCATGAGCCCTGAAGCACTCGACATCACAGTCGTCGGTCACGGCGCAGCGACCTACCCGCCCGAACAGTGCACACTCTCGCTCACCGTTCGCACCGACGGCCGCACGGCGGAGTCCGCGTCCGAACCCGCTCAGCAACTCGTCCGGGAGCTCACGAGACTGGTCGAGCCGCTCTACAACAGCGACGGCGGCCCCATCGATCGGTGGGCGGTGGACCAGGTGCGCCACTCGCGCCACCGCCCGTTCAACCACGACGGAGAACGACTCCCCTACGTGTACCAAGCCGAGGCATCGGTGGAGGTGCAGTTCAGCCAACTCGATCTGGTGGACGCGTTCGTCTACGCAGCCTCCGCACTCGAGGGAGTGTCGATCGACCACTTCGACTGGGACCTCACCGAATCCAGCAGGACTGCTCACACCCTCGCGGTCCGAGAACTCGCTGTGCGCGACGCCGTCGCCAAGGCCGAGGCCTATGCATCGAGCCTGGGCCGTACAGGCGTGCACGCTGTGGCGATAGCCGACCCGGGCCTGCTTCCGGGGACCACCGAACACGGTGGAGCAGAGCCCTCCGCACGCATGTTCGCGGCGCAGTCCGCGCCTAGCGGGTTTGCACTCAAACCGGAGAACATCACGATCTCCGCGAGCGTGCACGCCCGATTCGCTGCCTCCTGACGCGTCGCGCCTACGCTCGAATCATGAATCGAGACGATGCCCGACGCCTCTGGCCGCGGCCGCCGATGCTGCCTCGTCCGATCCTGATGGATCAGCGATGGGAACGGCTGGTCTTTCTGCACTGGCGGGTTCCGAGTTCGGCAGTCGCCCCACTGTTGCCCCGCGGGTGCACGCCCGACGAATTCGACGGCTCGTCCTGGGTCGGGCTGATCGGCTTCCACATGGTCGGTGCCGGCCTCGGTTACCGTCACCCCGTTCCGTACTTCGGCACGTTCGGTGAGATCAACGTGCGCCTGTACTCGATCGACGCGGAGGGTCGACGCGGCGTCGTGTTCCGATCCCTGGAAGCAACCAGACTCGCAGTCGTGTTGGGCACCAACGCCGCTCGAATTCCGTACCGCTGGTCATCGATCGATATCGACGACAACAGTCGAGCCATCGGCTACCGCAGCCGACGCCTAGCACCACCCCACCGCGGCGCAACAACGGACTTCGGCGTCGTCAGGGGATCACGCGACATGTCCGAGGATCCGCTCGCTGTGTTCCTCACCGCGCGTTGGGGATTGCACACCTCACTCGCCGGACGCCTGCTGTACGTCCCCAACGTGCACCGACACTGGCCACTGGTCGATGCTGAGCTCACCCACTGCTCCGACGAACTCGTGGCAGCGGCGGGCCTACCCGATGTCAGTACCCGGCCACCGGACTCGGTGCTGTACTCCCCCGGTGTCGAAACTCAGTTCGGCAAGCCCTACACGGTGCGCGGTCGGTAGAAGATCACGTGACCCGAGGATAGTTCGACGACCCAGTCTCCCTGCGTTGCAGCAGCACTGTCCGAGTGGGAGCTCGACGTCACGCTTTCCCGCAATACGAGGTACCCGGCGTCGAGGGCGAGGTCGAACAACAGCTTGGTGCCGTCCGAAAATTCGACGGCAGGGTCATCGCCAGTCGAGAGCCGGACCACAGTGGCACCGATCGAAGGAAGCCTTTCGACGGTCGGGGGCTCTGCCTTCTGATGCTCGGGTGCGGGCCACGATTCGACGGCCCCTCCCGGTCCACACAACACGGTCGAACCGTCCACCGCGGTGTACTCCCAGGATTCGACTTCGTCTCGCGGGGCGGCCACCACCCTTTGCCTGCCCTCGAACGTCAGACGGAGAACACCGGATTCGTCGTAGTCTGCGTCTTCGCAGACAAGACCGTGCAGTGCTGCGAAGGCTCGTAGGCCCTCGAACTGATTGTCTTCATCGACAGTGAGGCCATCGATCACTACCTCACTGAAAGCGATGCTGGCACCGTTGTCGAACTCGATACTCAGATCGAAATCGAGCAGAATTCTGCTGATATGGCGCTGTTCGACGGGGAGTTTCATCGACAACGACTGTGCCACAGAATCTCGGCGACACCCACAAAGCCTCGCCGGGGAGAGGATGTTCGACCTGGCGGCGAGCGAATGCGCGCGCGTTCGTCGGGTGCGCGGGAAATGGGGACTGGTCGGGGCACGAATCCGCGCGCGGATAGCGAACGCGCTCGCGTCTGCGCCGGGGCAAACGCTCCGGAGCAGTTCGGGGCAGCGGTGTGCGCGCCTGGGTCCAGGGCCCGGCCGCCGCGAATGCGCGCGCGTTCGTCTGGTGCGCGGGGAATGGTGAATCGTCGGGGCGCGATTGTGCGCGCGGATAGCGAAAGCGCTCGCGTCTGCGCTCGTGAGAGCGCGATTGTGCGCGCGGATAGAGAACGCGCGCGCGTTGGTCGTCGGGTGCACGCGTATGTCCGCGCATGCTCATGTGTGGGTGGTTTCGAAATGCAGAATGGCCCTCGACCGTGGTCGGGGGCCATTCTGGGATGTTGTGTTCGGCGGTGTCCTACTCTCCCACACCCTG
>NZ_LVCU01000349.1:0-2201 GCF_001647185.1 Rhodococcus sp. EPR-147 | reverse complement strand
CACGACGCTGCGGCGAGCTTCCTTGGCGGTGGGCACCGTGTAGAAGCGCATCAGCACGTGCGGCAGACCCGCGGTACCGAGCACGAGTGCGAGACCGAGCGAGAGGAAGTTGATCTTCGAGGTGGCACTGCCGCCGTACTGAGCGCCGGGCTCGATGACGTCACGTGCAGCCACGGCCTCGTTGGCCGATCCGGCCACCATGGCCTGCGCGCTGCCGAGCAGTTCGGAGAAGTTCATGCCGAACTTCGCGAGAACGAGGACGGTCATGAACGCTGCGCCGGTGATGAGCAGGACGGCCTTGATGATCTGCACCCAGGTGGTGCCCTTCATTCCGCCGATGAGCACGTACGCGATCATCAGCACGCCGACGATGGCGATGACAATGGACTGTCCGGTGCGGTCGGAGATGTCGAGCAGCAGTGCGACGAGTCCGCCGGCACCGGCCATCTGCGCGAGCAGGTAGAACAGCGAGACGGTCAGGGTCGACAGCGCGGCCGCGGTGCGAACCGGGCCCTGCTTGAGCCGGAAGCTCAGTACGTCCGCCATCGTGAATTTGCCGGTGTTCCTGAGCAATTCGGCGACGAGGAGCAGCGCGACGAGCCAGGCGACGAGGAAGCCGATGGAGTACAGGAAGCCGTCGTAACCGTAGACGGCGATGGCACCGGCAATGCCGAGAAAGCTTGCTGCAGAGAGGTAGTCACCGGCGATCGCGACGCCGTTCTGCGGTCCGGAGAATCCGCCGCCTGCGGTGAAGAACTCCGCGGAGGTCGCATTCTTCTTCGATGCGCGGATGACCACGAACATCGTCACGAGTACGAACGCACCGAAGATCGCGATGTTGACGAGTGGTTCACCGACGGTGGTGTCGGTGGCCTGGGCAAGGATGTTCATCAGCTTTTCGCTCCCTGGGAGGCTTCCATCTCGGCGCGCAGGGCTGCGGCGCGAGGATCGAGTTCACGGTTGGCGAACTTCACGTAGATGCCCGTGATGGCGAACGTCGTGACGAACTGGCCGAGGCCGAGCAGCAGCCCGACGTTGATGTTGCCCCACACCTTGGTCGACATGAAGTCGACCGCGTAGGTGCTCAGCAGCACGTAGATGACGTACCAGACCAGGAAGAACCCGGCCATCGGGAACACGAAGCTACGCAGACGACGCCGAAGTTCCTGGAACTCTGGACTGGCCTGCATGTCGACGAACGCTTGCGCGTCCGGTGGCGAATTGGTTTCCGGTGCGGTCACCTTGGACTCCTGAAGTAGATGTGAGCTGTAGCTGACTCGGAACAGTAATGAGAGTCAGGTCACAAAATCAGGAGGTGGTGTCGATCACACGATGGGAAGCGGGAGTGTGCGACAAGCGGTCGAGAATGGCAGTTGAGCGGTGGAGCCTGCGGAATGACCCAGCGGTCTTAGAGCTCGCGCTCGCGATCTTTGCCCATGTCGAGGCCTTCGGGCAGGTGCAGTCGCGCGAAGATGCGGGAGATGTCGGGCGGGACGGTTTTTCGGGTGGCGAGGCTGACGGCGATCATCGCGGCGAAGGCGACGGGCACGCTGACGGCGGCGGGGTAGCCGAGAATCGCTGCTGCCCAGCCGCCGAGGACGCCGTCGGAGATGGGGGTGACGACGGAGATCGACGCAGCGACGAGAGAGATGCCGCCGCCGAGGAACAGTCCGGCTGCCGCTCCCGCCGCGGTGAGTCCGCGCCACCAGATGCCCAGTACCAGCAGGGGGCACAGGGTGGATGCGGCGACGGCGAAGACGAGCCCGACGGTGCGCGAGAGGTCAAGGGAGACAACGCCGATCGACAGCGCCAACGGAACGGCGCCGGCGAGAATCGCGGCGACGCGGAAGTCTCGGACCTTGCCCGAGAGGACGTCGGTACTGAGCACCCCGGCGATGCTGACCAGCAGACCGGATGAGGTCGACAGGAAGGCCGCGATGGCACCGGCGGCCACCAGCGCGGCCAGCAGTTGGCCCGGTATTCCGGACAGCACCGAGCCGGGCAGCAGCAGCACTGCGGCGTCGGATGCTCCGGTGATCAGCAGTTGCGGCACGTACAGGCGGGCGAAGACGCCGAGCACCGTCGGGAACAGGTAGAACATGCCGAGCAACGCCAGGACGGTGAGCGAGGTCAACCGCGCCGCTCGGCCGTCCGGGTTGGTGTAGAACCGCACCAGCACGTGCGGCAGGCCGAGGGTTCCG